>RQBM01000108.1:0-7054 GCA_008668795.1 Collinsella aerofaciens
CGCGGCCGAGTTCTCGAGCGCCACGGAGTACCACTACAAGACGTACGAGAACATCTACCGCACAAGCCCGGATGCCAAGAAGTGCGTGGCTCCCGACGAGACCACGCCGGCGGACAAGCCCAAGGCGATGATCCTGGGCGCCGGCCCCAACCGCATTGGCCAGGGTATCGAGTTCGATTACTGCTGCGTGCACGCGAGCTACGCGCTGGCGGCCCGCGGCTTCGAGACCATCATGGTCAACTGCAACCCCGAGACCGTTTCGACTGACTACGACACCTCGGACCGCTTGTACTTTGAGCCGCTCACCTACGAGGACGTCATGGATGTCATCGATGTTGAGCGTCCCGACGGCGTCGTGGTGACGCTCGGTGGCCAGACCCCGCTTAAGCTGGCGCGCATGCTCGAGGAGAGCGGCGTGAACATTATGGGCACCAAGCCCGATGCCATTGACTTTGCCGAGGACCGCGAGCGCTTCGCCGCCCTACTCGACAAGCTGGGCATCATGTACCCGCCGGCAGGCCAGGCCACCTCGTTTGAGGAGGCCGAGTCCGTGGCCGCGCATATCGGCTACCCGCTGCTGGTGCGTCCGAGCTATGTGCTGGGCGGCCGCGGCATGATGATCGCCTACGATGCCGAGCATCTGCGCGATTACATGGCCGAGGCTGCGCGCATTAGCCCCGACTACCCGGTGTACCTCGACCGCTTCCTGGAGGGTGCGATTGAGTCCGACGTCGACGCCCTGTGCGATGGCGAGGAGGTCTACATCGGCGGCATTCTGGAGCATATCGAGGAGGCTGGTATTCACTCCGGTGACTCCGCGACCTGCATTCCGCCGTTCAGCTTTAGCGAGAGCCTGCAGGCGAAGCTCCGCGAGACCACGCGCCGCATCGCCATGGCACTGGGGGTCCGCGGCCTGGTCAACGTGCAGTATGCCATCAAGGGCGAGACCGTCTACGTGATCGAGGCAAACCCGCGCGCGAGCCGCACCGTGCCGTTTATCTCCAAGGCCACCGGCGTGCCGCTGGCCAAGTGCGCGGCGCGCATCATGGCGGGCGATTCCATCGCGAGCCTGGGCCTGCCGAGCGACGAGCGTCAGCTCGATTGGTTCTGCATGAAGGAAGCCGTTATGCCCTGGGGCCGTTTCCCCGGTGCCGACGTTATCCTGGGGCCCGAGATGAAGTCGACCGGCGAGGTCATGGGTATCGCCAAGAGCTATCCCGAGGCATACGCCAAGACGCAGCTGGCGATCGACTACAAGCTGCCCGATCCGAGCTGCGGCAAGGTGTTCATTAGCGTGTGCGACCGCGACAAGCGCCATATCCTTTCGGTCGCCCGTATCCTGCGCTACCTGGGCTTCGACATCTGCTCCACCGAGGGTACGGCGCGCGTGCTGCGTGGAGGCAACGTGACGTGCGAGGTCGTGGAAAAGATCAGCGGCCCGCACGACGGCGAACGTCCCAACATCGGCGACCTCATTGCCGATGGCAAGATTGCGGTGATCATCAACACGCCGTACGGCCCGGGCTCGCGTGGTGATGGCTACCTGCTACGCACCGAGGCCGTGCGCCGCGGCGTGACTTGCGTGACCGCGATGTCTGCGGCCAACACGTACGTGAGTGCCATCGAGGCCGTGCGCGAGGACCAGCAGGGTCACGGCAGTGCCAACGACATGGGCATGGACGTCATCGCCCTGCAGGACCTGCCACAGCACACGGTGTAATGTGACCTGGTCGGCCGGGGCGGGAGGGGCCGAGATTTCCCCCTTTCGCTCCGGCTGCAAGCAGAGTCGCTCAGGAGGAAACTCGGCCCCTTCCGCCCCGGCCTGCGGTGACTTGGCCACACCGTGTGCTGCCGAAGGGGCTTTGCGCGATGACTAGGGCTGAATAGAAAATGAGTGTGGACGCTGTCGTTCGTTTGAACGACGGCGTCCACGTTTTGGATTTATTGGGCTGTGGCGGTGAAGGTTGTTTTGTCGGCGGCGATGTGCACGTGCAGCTTTGCCTGACCGTCGCAGCTGATGAGCACGCCTACCTCGAACGGGGTTCCCGTCTTGTCGTAGGTCGAACGCACGATGCGCATCGCCGCCTTACCGGTGTTCTGTCCCAAAAGGCGCGCCTCATGCTTGTCGAGGTTGACCGTCTCGTAGACGGCATCGACGCTTGCGGGCAGGATGCCGGTCTTTTCCGCGATGTAGGCGTAGAGCGAGCCATCCACGTCTTTGCGTGTGAGCTCGGGGCAAAGTGACACGGGGATATAGACGTAGTTGAGCTCCATGGGTTTGTCGTTGGCGAGACGCAGGCGGCGAATCTCCCAGACGGGTGTCCCTTCGGGCACTTTGAGCCCAGAGGCGATGCCGCGGACGGCCGGTATGCTTGAAAAGGCGAGAATCTGCGAGCTCGGAACCCGTCCCGCTTCGCGCATCCGCGCGCTGAAATTCAGGGCCAGGTCGATGCCGGGTGCTGAGGTTTGGGGTTTGATGAACGTGCCCTGCCCACGTTTGCGCACCACGCGCCCCTCGATGACGAGATCTTGGAAGCAACGGCGCACGGTCGCGCGCGATAACTCTAGCCGCTCACAGATTTCGAGCTCGCGTGGCAGCGGCGTCTTGGTGTCGAACGCCTGGCTGGCGATAAGCAGGGCGATTCGATGTTTAAGTTGGACATAGAGCGGCGTATCACCGCTGCGGTCGAAGGGTTCGGAGGCGAGAAACGAGATCATATCCATGGGGTACCTCCATGTCGTGGGCGTACGTGACATGGTCTGACACTGCGGGGCAAACCGGAGATGCCAGGCCCGATTCTTGCTGGTATGTATGGTGCATAAGGAACATAAAACATTTATCAGGCAATCTACCTGCTATTTTAAAAATAATTAGAAGAAAAAATAATTTAGGCACAAAAATATTTGCTACCGTTAACCGATGAATAGTTGCCGTTCGCAACTATTTTCTTGTACCGAACATGCCCCGGCGCAACAATAATCTCAGCAAAAAGCAAAGCCGTGCGACACACGGCAGGTCGAGAGGAGACCGCATGCGGTATCTGGTAATGGTCAGTCACGGAACGCTCGCTCCCGGACTGCACAGTGTCCTCAAGATGCTCGGCAATGACGCCCCGAACATCTTGTCGACGAGTCTCGTGGACGGCATGGGCGCTGACGAGTATGTCGAGAACGTCAAGGCGATGCTCGCTCCCGTTACCGCCGATGACGAGGTTGTCCTGCTTGGTGACATCCTGGGCGGATCGCCGCTCACCAATGCCATGAACACGCTGGCCGAGAAGGGCCTGCTCGCCCACACCATTGCCTTCGGCGGCATGAACCTGCCCATGGCTATGACCGCCATGATGGGGCTTGCCACCATGGACCTGGATTCCCTCAAGCAGATGATGCTGCAGGAGGGCAAGAACGGTATGTCCGAGCTCGTTGTCCCGACCGATGACGCCGACGACGAGGACGACGACATCTAGGCAGCGCATCCGCCCAAATTTTTGTGATGGAGCGGGGGTTAAGAGGAAAGACCCCCGGTGATAAAGAAAGGGAGAACGCATGATTTCGTTCATCCGTATTGACGACCGTATGATCCATGGACAGACCGTTACCCGTTGGGCCCTCGAGTATCCCTGCGACGGTCTTATCGCCGTCAACGACGCTGCAGCGTCTAACCCCGTGCTCAAGGAGGCCTACAAGAGTGCCTCGGGCAAGAAGACGTTCGTGTGGACCAAGGAGCACTTTAAGGAGGTCTCCGAGAAGGTTCTCAAGTCCGACACCAAGTACTTCCTGATCACCAAGAACCCGCTCGACATGAAGGAACTTCTCGTCGATTTTGGCTTTAAGCCCGGCATGGACCGCATCATCGTCGGTCCCTGCAATGATCGTCCCGGCACCACCAAGCTCGGCAACAACCAGTCGATCACGCAGGAAGAGGCTCAGGCGCTCGAGGATCTCACCAACGCCGGCTACACGGTCGAGTTCGCCCTTATCAAGGAGAAGTCCATCGGTGAGTGGCCCAAGTTCCGCGGTCAGTTTGGCTTCTAGTTAGGCGCCAGCCGCATTTTGGTATCTACAGCCCTTGGTGAAAGGGGCTGAGGAATAAAGAAAGGGGAAAGCATGGCAATCAATGCATTCCAAGCCGCGCTGTTCGGCCTGTTCGCCTGCCTGGCATCACTGCCTGGCATGGGCGGCACGACGATCGGCAACTACACTCTGGGCCGTCCTCTGGTCGCCGGCCTCATCGTCGGCATCATCATGGGCGATATGCAGACGGGCATCCTCGTCGGCGCTGCCATCCAGGTTGTCTACATCGCTCTCGTGACCCCCGGCGGAACCGTCTCCGCCGACGTCCGCGCCGTGTCCTATATCGGCATCCCGCTGGCGATCCTCGCCATCAAGAACTCGGGCATCGATCCCGCCTCCGCTGAGGCTGCCGGCATGGCCGCATCCCTCGGTGCCGCCGTCGGCACGCTCGGCACTGTGCTCTTCTATGGCACCGCCACCATCAACCTGGTGTGGCAGGGCATGGGGTGGAAGTGGCTCGAGAAGGGCGATCTCCACAAGCTCTACCTGGTCAACAACGTTCTGCCTTGGATTGGTCACATCGTCTGCTCGTTCCTCCCGACGTTCATCATCACCATGGGCGGCACCGCCATGGTCGACCTCATGAAGACCTACATGCCCATGGACGGCATCGCGATGAAGACGCTGTTCACCGTCGGCTCGCTGCTGCCTACCGTCGGTATCGCCATCCTGCTCAAGCAGGTCATCTCCAAGCCGACGGACTTCCTCACGTTCTTCTTCGGCTTCACCCTGTCCGCTGTCATGGGATGCAACCTGATTGCCGCTGCCGGCATCGGCTGCTTCTTCGCCCTGATCAACTATGAGATCGCTTCGCTCAAGATCGACCTCGCAAACGCTCCCAAGGCAGCTATCGCCTCGGGCTCCGATGATGAGGAAGAGGAGGACATCTAATGGCAGAGAAGAAGAAACTCTCTAAGAAAACGCTTGCCAAGTCGTTCCGCAACTGGTCCTATGGCAACCTGACTTGCTTCTCGCAGGAGCACATGCAGACCTTCGGTTACCTGTGCGCCATGCTTCCGATCGTCGAGGAGCTCTACGACACGCCCGAGGAGCAGAAGCAGGCCCTCCAGACCTACTCCGCGTTCTTCAACACCGAGCCGCAGATCGGCACCATGATTGTCGGCGTCACCGCCGGCCTCGAGGAGGCTCGCGCAAACGGCGAGGCCATCGATGACGACGCCATCAACGGCATCCGCGCCGGCCTCATGGGCCCGCTCGCCGGCCTTGGCGACTCGCTGATCGTCGGTACCCTGATCCCGATCCTGCTCGGTATTGCCCTCGGTCTCTCGACCGGCGGCTCTCCGCTCGGTGCCATCTTCTATATTGTCGTGTGGAACCTGCTCATGTTCCTTGGCATGCGCTTTGCCTACAACCAGGGCTATGAGCTCGGCGGCAAGGCGGTCGAGGCCCTCGTCGGCCCCAAGGCAAAGGCTCTTCGCGATTCCATCGTGATGGTCGGTACCATGGTCATCGGTGCCGTGGGCGCAACTTGGGTCTCCATCACCTGCAGCCCCAACCTGGTGCTGCCCGGTGGCGGTAAGTTCCAGGACACGCTCGATGGCATCTATCCGCACCTGCTGCCGATGATTTTCATCATCTTCTGCTGGTACATGATGACCAAGAAGAAGGTCAACCCCATCGTTATGATGCTGATCCTCGTTGTGATCGCATTTGTGGGCGTTCTCATTGGCTTCTTCGACCCGGCACTGAGCTACTAGTCATCATCCCCTGGCCCCCTGTAAGGCCGTGCGGCCTCAACCGCACGGCCTTCTGATTTTGCGCCGCCCTTCAAGGGCAATATGGCCAGCGACCTCCATCGCCTACACGACACCCGCTATATTGCTCTTGAAAGATGACGTATTCGAAAAACGATGTACTTGCACATGATGCACACTTTGCATGAGGAGGACCATATGCACGAGAAACACGGACACGACCTTTCGCGCGACGACTTGATTCGCGAGGCAAAGATGCAGACCGATGCTATTCAGCGGCTCAACGTTTGGCTGCGCCTGGGCTATTCGCTCGTGGCGATTGGCTTTTTGATGGGGATGTGGGGTATGCAGGGAGGCCCCGGCTGGGGTGTCCCCGTGGGCATCGTGTGCCTGGTGGTGGGCACTCCGCTTTCGATTGTGCTTAAGGTTGGCACGACCAACGCCAAAAAGAATGTCGAGCGCATGCTCGAGGCCGCGGGTGTCGACGTTGAGGAGCTTATGCGACGCAAGAAGGACGAGCAATAGACTTCCGCGTTGGGGTATCATAAATAATTGTTGCGAATGTTAACTAATGTACGGCAAATGACGGTTTTATGGCCCTTCTAGAGTTGCAAAGGACAATATCCCCAGTGGATTACGATGACGTCGCTCGAAAACTGATTGTGTACTCACGTTCTCTTGCCAAGGGATCCTTGAGTGCTGCCGGCGGCGCCAGTGTGGGCGAGGCACCGGTTTTACAGTATTTATCGGGTATTGACGGTGATGTCATTCCCTCCGAGATTGCCAAGAAGCTGAAATTCTCCCGTGCGCGCATGTCGCATATCTTGGATTCACTCGAGAGCAAGGGTTACGTTCAGCGCAGGACCGATCCAAACGATCGTCGGCGTGTGCTGGTGAGCATTACCGAGGAAGGCCGTGATTTCGCGGCGAAAAAAAATGCCGAGAGTGTGGCATCGCTCTCGAAACAACTCTCAGCGCTCGGCGAGCACGATGCCCAGGAGCTCGTGCGCATTCTGAATAAAGCCTACAGCCTTACCTATGATGCCGACGATTACCTGGACAATCTATAAGGATAAAGACAGACATTTAGGTGCATCATGAAATGCACCCGGGACAGTTGTGCCCATCAGCCACCGTCAACATCTCATTCCAAACCAAATCAGCCAACGTACGTCATGGCAATCCCCGGTAGGTCGCAGGGTGGCGGCTGAGCCTTTCCCTCGGGAAGCTTCGCGAAGCCCAGTTCCCGAGGGAAAGGCTCAGCC
>RQBM01000051.1:0-6834 GCA_008668795.1 Collinsella aerofaciens
CGTACTCGGGCACCGACGACGCCATGCCCTCGAGCCCCAGCTCCTCGAGATTGGCCGCCAGGCGGTTGAGCGGGCTGGCCTGCACCGCGGCGCTCACAGCGAGCCCCCTATCGAGTCGAGCAGCCCGAGGTTGGCGGCGGCGGCCGCCTCGATGTCGCCGGCGGCGTCGCCGAACCAGCGCTTCCCGGCCATGGCCTCGGCGTAGTGCGCCGGGTCGTAGGCCGGCCCGCCCGCCACGTGCGTCGCCACCAGCTCGCCGCCGACGTAGCAGTCCATCGCGCCGCCGGGCATGCAGACGATGCGGGCGGGCCTGCCGATGCAGCGCCTGGGCACCGACATGGGCTCGCCGTGCGCGCTGACCAGCATCGTGGCCGGCACCCTGGCCACGCGCACCACGTCGCCCATCGCCTCCTCGAGGGCGCGGAGGTTGCCGACGGGCAGCAGCGCGTCCTTCTCCTCCATGAACAGCGCGGAGGGCGGCAGCCCCGTGGTCTCGTTGGGCTCGGAGTTGCTGGCGTCCTCGATCCGCGCGATGATCTCGTCGATGTCGTCCCAGCCGTCGAAGTCGCCCTGGTAGGCCGCGAGCCGCGACAGGAAGCGGTTCGACGACTCGACCTTGCCCTTGGTCTGGGGGCTGCGCGGGCGGCACAGCTTCAGCTCGAAGCCGGCGGCCTTGGCGAACTCGTATGCGCGCTGGACCTTGAGGCGCCTGCCGCCCTTGACCGTCACCAGGGCGGACATGTTGTCCGTGACCCACTCGCGGGGCACGCCGCCGAGCCTCGCGATCGTGGCGTACATGCACCTGACCAGGTCGTCGGTCGTCCTGGTCCCCGACCGGATGAATATGTGCCTGCGGGAATGGCCCAGCGTCGCCGCGAACACGTTGAACTCGAACAGCTCGCCGTCGCGGTTCGCCATCCTGACCGACTCCTTCCAGTCGAACTGCAGCTGCAGCCCGGGCGGCGTCTCGAAGCGCGGGTGCGGTTCCGGGCCGACGGAGGCCCCGACGGCGATACCGTTCTTGCGCATGAACTGGGTGAAGGCGTTGTAGCCGGCCAGGTTCTCGCCGGGATACCTGTGCAGCAGCCACTCGTGGATGCCCTTCTTGGTGACCCCCGGCAGCTGCGCCTTGGCGGCCACCTCCTCGATGTGCGCGTCGAAGGAGCCCGCCCTGTCGGCGCGCCCGTCGCGGGGCCGGCCGCCCTCGGCCCTCCAGTACGCCGCCACGGTGTGCCTGTCCTTGCCGTAGCGCTTCGCTATGTCGCTGAAGTTGGGCTTTATGCCCGCTTCCCTGTACATGTCCAACTCTCCGATCAGGTTCTTCTCCGCCACGGCCGCTCCTCCCGAAAGCATCGTTCGCTTGTCGGTCGAAGCGTAAGCCCCGGCGTTGGTGGAAATGGTGAAAATGCGTTGGCGTGATCGGGGAAATTGCGTTGGCGGAATCGGCTAAAGTGCGATGGCGAAATTGGTTGTTTTTACAGTAGCGCTAACACCTCGCGCCCTCGAAGACGTCGCCGGCCGGGCGGGAGAGGGCGCGCACCCCGGGCGCCGCCAGGTCCCACGCCGCGCGGGCGACGTCGGCGTCGGACTGCCCCGCGCACGCCCGGACGAGGTCGGCGGCGAGCGCCTGGCCGGCGAGGCTGTGGATGTGGCCCCTGATGTCGCGCTGGAGGTGCGTCAGGCACCGCTGCCAGGAGCAGCCCGGCAGGACCCTGGAGACGGCGGAGACGAGCCCGGCGTGGGCGTCGGACACCGCGAGCCTCACGCCGTGCAGCCCCCTGTCCCTGAGGGAGCCGAGGAACTCGGACCAGGCGGCCTCGCTCTCGCTGTCGAAGCAGGCGCAGCCGAGGAACTCCTTGTGCCCGGAGGACGACATGCCGATCGCCGTGACGAGCGCGACGCTCGCGTAGCGCCCGCCGGTCCTGCACTTCATGTAGGTCGCGTCGAGCCACACGTAGGGGTGCTCGCCCTCGATCGGCCGGGTCCTGAACGCCTCGGCCTCCTCGTCCAGCCCGGCGCACAGCGCCGACACCTCGGAGCTGGACAGCGAGGAGACGCCGAGCTCCTCGGCGACGAGCCCGACCTTGCGGGTGCTCACGCCCACGACGTACATCTCGCGCACGAGCGCGACCATGGACGCCTCGACGCGCGTGTAGCGCTCGAGTATGCCCTCGGGGAAGTAGGTCCCCTCGCGCGGCTTGGGGACCCGCAGCTCGAGGTCGCCGAGGGAGGTCGACAGGGACCTCTCGCGGTAGCCGTTCCTGCTGTTGACGCGCTCGGGCGACCTGGAGCCGCGGGGCGCGCCGCAGGCCTCCTGCGCCTGGGAGTCCATCAGGGCGTTGACCACGGACTGGATCACCTCCCTGCCGAACTCCCTCAGGTCGTCGCACCGCGAGAACAGCGCGAGCAGGGCCTCGGTCTGGGGCCGGTCGAGGCCGAGCCCCCGGTCCGGCTGGGATAGAATGTCGCTGTGGGCCATCGTCTTTCCTTTCGTCGAATATCTAGGCACTGACGATTCTAGGCGATGGCCCTCCCTTGCTTCTTACACCACGACTCTGCGCGCTACCCGTTTGACGGCTTTCAACCTCTTCGAATCGCTCAAAGTAGGCAATTTGCTCTCGATTTTGCTGCTACTAAATTGGTGACAGTACTCATATTTGCCACTTTTTGACCACGAGGTGTTCAGAGGGGCTCTCGACAAGCATCTAACGCTACAATATCTACCACGTGGCTGGGTTTTGCCGGCCGAATGTGCGATGTCGTGGGAGGGGACATGGTCGAGTTTACAAAGACGATTAAAGATCCGTTGGGATTGCATGCCCGCCCGGTTGCGCTGCTCTATGACATTATCGCCAAGCATCGTAGCGACGTGTCGGTTTCGATTGGCAATCGTCATGTCGATGGCCGCGACGTTATAGGGCTCATGGCACTCTGTGGCGAATGTGGCGAGGACATCGTGTTCCGCGTTTCGGGCGTGGATGAGGCCTCGTGCGTCACGTCGATTAGAAACCTCTCGCTTTAAGCATGACGGGACGCGGCAAAGGACAGCTCTTTGCCGCGCCTTTTTGTTTCGTATAGGAAACTTTTTCGAAAACTGAATAGAGACCCTTTCCAAAAAGTTAACCACGTGCTAGTTTACTAAAGCGAACATAGACGTGGTTAACTTTTATCACGTCGATGTTGAGGACGAACTGACGTTAGGAGCAACTCATGTCTTGCGGACCGCAGATGCCGGCCATACCGCTTTCGATGGTAAAAGCGGGCGAAACCGTGCGCGTGTCTCGTGTAAAGGGCAATGAGGACATGAAACACCACCTCAAGGACCTCGGCTTTGTCGAGGGCAACGAAATCCACGTGGTGAGCTCGAGTGGCGCCAATATCATCGTCACGGTGCTGGGCGCACGCTTTGGCATCGATTCCAAGGTTGCCATGCACATCATGACCGTCGGTTAGTCTGCAGCATTTCATAAAAACCGAAAGGGGGACAAGAGGATGAAGACGTTGGGTGACGTTAAGGTGGGCGAGAGCTCCACCATCGTCAAGCTTCACGGTGAGGGTGCGCTTCGCCGCCACCTTATGGACCTGGGGCTCATCAAGGGCACTTCGTTCAAGGTCGTGAAGGTTGCACCGCTCGGTGATCCGGTCGAGATCAACGTGCGCGGCTACGAGCTTTCCATCCGCAAGGAGGAGGCGGCTGTCGTCGAGGTCCAGTAGGGCTCGCGGCGTATATTTCTGCAGATAAAGTTAGGTATTTCTAACTTAATGCAGCAACTTTGAAGCACATTATCCAGCCTGCGCGGAGAAAGCAGCGCAGGCACACAAGGAAGAAGGATTGAATGGCGGATTCTCAGATCCATGTCGCGCTGGCGGGTAACCCCAACTGCGGCAAGACCACGCTTTTCAACCTGATCACCGGCGCCAACGGCTACGTTGGCAACTGGCCCGGCGTCACGGTTGAGAAAAAGGAAGCCAAGCTCCTAAGCGACAAGAACGTTACCATCACGGACCTCCCCGGCATCTACTCGCTTTCCCCCTACAGCCCCGAGGAGCAGTGCTCGCGCGATTACCTCATGAGCGGCGAGCCCGATGTGGTCGTCCAGGTTGTCGACGCCACCAACCTCGAGCGCAACCTGTACCTGGCGCTTCAGGTCATCGAGACCGGCCTGCCCGTGGTCGTCGCCCTCAACATGGCCGACTTGGTCGAGAAGAACGGCGACAAGATCGACACGGACAAGCTCTCCAAGAAGCTCGGCTGCCCGGTCATGATGATCTCGGCCCTTAAGAACAAGGGCATCACGGAGCTGTTCGAGCAGGTCAAAAAGTCCGCTGCCTCCAAGGGCCAGGTGCCGGAGCACAAGTTCGACTCCTCCATCGAGGACGTTCTGACGCACATCGAGAACAACCTTCCGGCGAGCGTTCCCGCCAACAAGCGTCGCTACTACACCGTCAAACTGTTTGAGCGCGACGCGGACGCCTGCAAGCTCATCAACCTCACCAAGGAGAAGGCCGCTCGCGTGGAGCAGCTGGTCGCCCAGTGCGAGCAGGACTGCGACGATGACGCCGAGTCCATCATCACCGGTGAGCGCTACGGCGTGATCGCACACATCATCGACGAGTGCCTCACCAAGGCCCCGGCCAAGATGAGCACCTCCGAGAAGATCGACCGTGTGGTTACCAACCGTATCCTGGGCCTGCCGATCTTTGTGGTCATCATGTTCTGCGTGTACTACATCGCCGTTTCCACCCTGGGCGGAACGGTGACCGACTTCACCAACGATCAGCTCTTTGGCACCGACGGTTGGTATGTGCTCGGTCAGGGCCGCGATGCTTACGATGAGGCTGTCGAGGCCGCGGGTGACGACGCCGACTCGGTCGACCCGGCACAGTACGGCCCCTATGTCCCGGGTATCACCACCATGGTGCACGACGCCCTCGTGGCGGGTGGCACCGAGGACGGTGGCCTGGTCGATTCGCTGGTCTGCGATGGTATCGTCGGCGGCCTGGGCGCCATCTTTGGCTTTGTGCCGCAGATGTTCCTGCTTTTTGTGATGCTGTCTTTCCTGGAGGACTGCGGCTACATGGCGCGCGTCGCCTTCATCATGGACCGCGTGTTCCGCCGCTTTGGCCTGTCCGGTAAGTCCTTTATCCCCATGCTCGTGTCCTCGGGTTGCGGCGTCCCCGGCGTCATGGCCACCAAGACCATCGAGAACGAGAAGGACCGCCGTATGACGGTCATGACCACCACGTTTATTCCCTGTGGCGCTAAGCTGCCGATCATTGCCCTGCTCATGGGTTCCATCATCGGCGATTCTTCCACCACCGCCGCGTGGATCAGCCCGCTCTTCTACTTCCTGGGCGTCTTTGCCGTCATTGCTTCGGGCCTCATGCTCAAGAAGACCAAGCTCTTCGCCGGTCGCCCGACGCCGTTTGTTATGGAGCTTCCTGCCTACCACTTCCCGGCGATCCGTTCTTGGGCGCTGCACGTGTGGGAGCGCTGCTGGGCCTTTATCAAGAAGGCCGGTACGGTCATCTTCGCGTCCACCGTCGTCGTTTGGTTCCTCTCCAACTTTGGCAGCTACAACGGTTCCTTTGGCTTCCTGCCTGCGATGGACGGCATCCCCGAGGAGTTCATGGATTACTCCGTGCTCGCCATGCTCGGCAACCTGGTCGCTTGGATCTTCGCCCCGCTCGGCTTTAGCACCTGGCAGGCCACCGCGCTGACCGTCTCCGGCCTCGTGGCTAAGGAGAATGTCGTCGCTACCGCCGGCTCGCTGCTCTCCGTCGCCGATGCTGGCGAGACCGACCCGAGCCTGTGGACCGCGTTTGCGGGCATGTTCCCCACCATGGGTGCTTGCGTGGCCTTTGGTGCCTTCAACCTGCTGTGCGCTCCGTGCTTTGCCGCCATGGGCACTATCCGCAACCAGATGGACTCCGGCAAGTGGACCGCGATTGCCATCGGCTACGAGTGCGCCTTCGCTTGGGTGATCGGCCTGTTCATCAACCAGTTCTACAACCTGTTTGTGTTGGGCCAGTTTGGTATTTGGACGATTGTAGCCATCGTGCTGCTGGTTGCGATGCTCTTCCAGATCTTCCGTCCCATGCCCAAGCATGCATGGACCGACGAGGACGAGACCAACACTGCTTCCGCCGCAGTTTCCGCTTAAGTCCGAATAAGGATTAGCCCCTTTCCACGAGCCCGGGTGTCCCAGCGACACTCGGGCTTTTTGGTGAGGGAGATGTGGCGTTTCCGCAGATAAAACCGACCAATATAAACCTGCCCCTTTTTGGTAGGTGGAGAATGGGGTAAAGTAAGTGATGGTTAACTAGAGGAGGCTTGCTATGGCACCTATCGATATTGTTGTACTGGCTGTTATCGGCATTGCGTTTGTCGCCGTGTGCGTGCGCATTTATCGTAAGGGCACTTGCGCCGACTGCGCTCAAGGTGGCGTTTGCACAGGACATTGCTCCAACAAAAAGACCTGCGCCGCACTTAAGGGCGTAGACAAAATCGCCGAAGACTTGGGCCGCGGTATCAAATAAGGTGAACGGGGACGTCTCTGTTTCTCCTTTTGACGAGTGCCGTGCAATCTGCGATCTGTCGGGTGCTGCGCAGTTACTGCTACGATAGGTACGTCAGTAACTGCCGCCGAGCGGCTCAATCGAAAGGAAACCTGCATGGAGTCCTCCGCCTACCCGATGCTCTTTAGCCCGATCAAGGTCGGTACGACCGAGGTCAAGAACCGCGTCTTTATGCCGCCGGTATCTACCAACCTGGCCGATCACGGCTATGTGACCGACGACTTGGTCGATCATTACCGTGCCCGCGCCAAGGGC
>RQBM01000109.1:0-4040 GCA_008668795.1 Collinsella aerofaciens
AGCGCTGGCCGCTGCCGCCGGCAACGACCACGGCGCATACGGGCGCCATTATGCGTTCCCCTGTTTGGTGCCCTTCATGCGGTACAGCGAGTCCGCAAGAATGGCAGGGTTGTTGACGCCAAAGTCGCCCAGGCGCTCCGGGTCCTCGCTGATGTCGTCCATGAGCTCCTGCAGCGAGCCATACTCGTCGACGATCTTCTCTGCCACGCCGTCGCGCACGACGGACACGCGCGAAAGCGTGCGCAGGCCCAGCGGCGTCATGACGGAATCCTCGTCCAGGTCGTCATAGCCCAGAACTGCCGCCACGTGCTGCGGGTCGGACAGGTCCTTAGGCGTCATGCGGCTCAGCTCGGCGCGGATCTTCTCGGCGTTGGCCTCAGAGGAATCGCTTGCGTAGTCGCGGATCATCAAGTCGTATTCGGTATCCATGCTGGAGCCCGCGAGCTGCTCGAGCTGCATCTGCACGAGCTTGCCCTGGTTGCCCAGCTTGACGATGCAATCCTTAAGCTCGGTCTTTGCCTGCTGCATGATCTCGAAGCGCGAGACGATGCCGGTGCTGGCGGCGAGCGTGACGTAGTCGTCGAGCTCAAGGGCCGTCAGGCGCAGCAAGGAGCGGTCGAGCGACTGACGGGTGGTCTGAAGCGTGGCGACGAGCTGGTTGACCGAGCTCATGATGGTGGTGACGGGCTGGATCTCGTAACTCTTGCCGTGGACGTACACGTTGACGACGGCACGACGGGCCGAGACCGAGATCACGATGGCATCGGTGAGCACCGACATGCGAGCGGCAGTACGGTGACGCATGCCCGTCTCACTCGTGGCGAGCGAGGGATCGGGATTGAGATGGAAGTTGGCGCGCAGAATCTGGGTGAGGTCGCCGTCGATAACGATGGCGCCGTCCATCTTGGAGAGTTCGAACAGACGGTTCGAGGTGAACGAAATGTTGAGCGGGAAGCCGTCGTTGCCGGCGGCGAGCACGTTTTCAGTATCGCCGACGCAAATGAGGGCACCAAGGTGACCGGCGATGATCATATCGAGGGCGGTGCGGATCGGCTGGCCAGGTGCCGTCAGGCGAATAGCCTGTTCCATACGCTTTTGCAGCTCGTTCTTATCCAAGGCATCGCTCCCATCGTATACGCTCCATAAACGCTAAATAGTTTCTCACGGTTTGTCCCCGCGGCGCTCGCGAAATCCGATGCTTACAGAATGAGCGAACACAGCTTAGGTAACTCATTTGGGACGGGGCTCCTTTGACTGCTCATGTGATAGCATTGGGTCTCATATAAATGAGGGAGTAGTCGCGTAATCGGGTTCGCCCGCAGAGATGGAGCCAGACTATGGGACTCGCAGAGCTCGTGTTGCTCGCCGTTGGCCTTTCGATGGACGCCTTTGCCGTATCCATCTGCAAGGGTCTCGGCATGAAAAAGATCAACCTTAAGGTCGCCGTGGTGCTCGGCCTGTTCTTTGGCGGTTTTCAGGCCGGCATGCCCGTAATCGGATGGGCGCTTGGCAGTCAATTCATGGGCATCATCGGCCCCATCGACCACTGGATCGCCTTTATCCTGCTCGCCTTCATTGGCGGCAAAATGCTGTGGGAGGCATTTACCGAGGACGAGGATGAAGGCGACGGCAAGGATGCCGAAAAGATTGACCTGGGCGAGTACCTGATCCTCGCCATCGCCACCTCAATCGACGCCCTAGCCGTGGGCATCTCATTTGCCGCGCTCTCGGTCGACATCATGCCCGCCGTGTCGCTCATCGGCATCACGACCTTTATCTTCTCCGTCGCCGGCGTAGCGATCGGCCACACCTTTGGCGCGCGCTACGAAAAGCCTGCCACCATCGTGGGTGGCGTCGTGCTCATCTTCATCGGGCTTATGATCTTGCTTGAGCATCTGGGGATTCTCGCGAGATAAAAAACGCCTCTCATAAGCTCAACGTCAATGTAGAGGTCTCATGCAGAGTTTTACATAATGCCTTTTCGTGCAGACTTTTGCATGTCATACTGATATGCAAAAGTCTGCATGTTAGGAGATCGCCGTGGATACCTTTCCCATCACCACACCGCGCCAAGCTGGCATCTACGTGCGCCAGGCACGCGAGGCTCAGGGTCTCACCCGTGCCGCCCTCGCTAATAAGGCCGGTGTTTCGGAGCGCCTGCTCGCATCGCTCGAGCTGGGAGATGCCACGGGCATTCGGCTCGACAAGCTGTTGACCGTCTTTAACGCACTCGGCATAGGTCTCTTTGCGCAAAGCGATAACGACTCCATCGCATCGCCCTCCGAACATCCGATGACGATAGCGGACCTCCCTATCGCGAACTCGAATGCCCTGCCAAAGCCAAGCGTAGGCAGACGACCCGCTCGACAAGGAACGCCAGCTTTCTATGGTGCCTTGCTGGCCCAAATCGCAGCCGAGCAAGGCCTTTCCGGCACTTCAGACCTCTCCTTTGGCTGTAAGGTTGTGAAATAAATGGCAGAAATGGAGCTTGCGACCCTCATTTGTGGCGAAATCGCCGGCACTCTCCGGCAAGACGAGCATGGACTCTGCAGCTTTGTATACGCCCCAACCTATCGCGGAGCACCGCTATCGTTAACAATGCCGCTTTCCAATCGCACATATGGCCATAACATCGTCCGTCCGTTCCTATTTGGCCTTTTGCCCGACAGCCAAGAGCAGCGTCGCGCTATTGCCGCCGAGCATGACGTTGCATCCAACAACCCCGTCGCCCTCTTGTGCCATATCGGTCTTGACTGCGCGGGGGCCGTTCAGTTTTGTCGAGCCGATCAATTAGATGCCGCCCACGGCAGGGTCTCAGCATACCGCCCGCTTACCAATTCTCAAATCGCTCACAAGCTCAAAGCAATTCGCGATGACGAAAGAGAGACATGGATGGGCTCCAACGAAAGCTGGTCCCTGGGCGGCAACCAAGGCAAATTTGCACTAGCTTGGCATGATGGACAATGGTGCGAATGTCTAGGGTCATCCCCCACTACCCATATCTTCAAAAATGGTGTCGTTGGGTTCAAACATCAGGCCTTAAACGAATTCGTCTGCATGAAAACAGCTCGGCGTGTTGGCATTCCAACTGCCAACGTCTCCTATTGCACATTTGAAGACGAAGCTGCGCTCGTCGTTGAACGGTACGACAGAATGGTCAATAGCAGCGGAAATATCGAAAGGCTGCATCAGGAGGACTTTTGCCAGGCACTCGGTGTATTGCCAACCCAGAAATACACCGCCGACGGAGGACCAACTACACGAGACATCCAAGAACGACTGATTAACACAGTCCCCCACCACATGAATCTTGTGCTTTTTACCTATATGTTGTTCTATAACGCCATTATCGGAGCGCCTGACGCACACGCTAAAAACTACTCGCTCATCCTAGGCAAAGGCACAAACGCGGCGCTCGCACCCATGTACGATGTCGCATCGGGCTTAGCATACGAACGTATGCGGCGAAAAGCGCGCCTTGCCATGAGCGTTGGCGGCGAAAATCGTGTGGGGCGCATCGGTCCAGGCGCTATCCGCCGATACCACGGTATGGGAGACCCCGCGCTAGAGGCGACGCTCACCGATGCCGGGCTATCCGAGAAGTTTTGCTTTGCAACCATGATGGACCTCGCCTACGAGGTGCCCATTTGCATGGAAGAGGTCATGGACGAATACGCCGACCTGCCCGGCATGGCGGACCTGCGCGAGCATATGCTCGGCCCCGTCTGCGAAAACTGCCAGCGCACCCTCGACCTCATCAAGGCGGATATGGGCTAGGTGTCCGTAATCTCCCATTTCCCAAAAGAAGAGAGGAGGCACCCGTCGCAAAAGCTCGGGTGCCCCCTCTCATAATGTCATTTGCAATCCACCAGCACGTGGCTCGGACTGCTGCTAGCGCAACCTTTACGCAGCGAGGCGCTTGAGGACGTCGATGAGCAGCTCGTAGAAGCGCTCGGCAGAAGCGAGCTCCATGCTCTCGTCCGGGGTGTGGACATCGGAGAGCGTCGGGCCCACGGCGATGGCGTCCAGGCCGTGCAGGG
>RQBM01000014.1:0-4776 GCA_008668795.1 Collinsella aerofaciens
CGGCCACCGCACATCAGGCTTCCCTGCCGCCGCGGGCCCGCGCGTGATACGATGGCTCACGGTACATCAACCAGCACGATCGATCCGAAAGGAGCCTGCGTCATGGAGCGTCCCTGCGCATGGAAAAAGTACACGCCACAGCAAGTCGAGGAGCTCGAGGAGCTTTGCCGCGGCTATAAGCAGTTTTTGAGCGAGAACAAGACCGAGCGCCTGTGCGTCAAGACCGGCATCAAGATGGCCGAGGAGGCGGGATACGTCGACCTGGAGACCGTGATCGCCGAGGGCCGCGAGCTCAAGGCAGGCGACAAGGTGTACGCCGCCAACCACGGCAAGGACCTTATGCTCGTCAACCTGGGCACCGCCCCGCTCGAGCAGGGCTTTAACATCCTGGGCGCCCACGTGGACTCGCCGCGCCTGGACCTTAAGCAGAATCCCGCCTTCGAGGCCGGCGACATGGCCTACCTCGACACGCACTACTACGGCGGCGTCAAGAGCTACCACTGGGTAGCCTCCCCGCTCGCACTCGTGGGCGTCATCTGCAAAAAGGACGGTACCACCGTCGACATCAATATCGGCGACAAGGCGGACGACCCGGTCTTTACCATCTCCGACCTGCTGATCCACCTCTCGAGCGAGCAGATGTCCAAGCCTGCCAAGGACGCCGTCGATGCCGAGATCCTCGACGTGATCGTGGGCGGTCGTCCCGTCAAGTTCGATGGGGACGACAAGGACGCCCCCAAGGAGCCCGTCAAGCAGATGTTCCTGGACATCCTCAAGGAGCAGTACGACGTCGAGGAGGAGGACTTCCTCTCCGCCGAGATCGAGGTCGTGCCCGCCGGCCCCGCCCGCGACATGGGCCTCGACCGCTCCATGATTTTGGGCTATGGCCACGACGATCGCGTCTGCGCCTACCCCTCCATGCTCGCCCAGATCGACGTCGCCAACGTGGAGCGCACGAGCATCACGCTCATCGTCGACAAGGAGGAGATCGGCTCCGTGGGTGCCACCGGTATGACGAGCCGCTTCTTCGAGAACACCGTCGCCGAGATCATGACGCTCGCCGGCGAGGATAGCCCGCTGGCCCTGCGCCGCGCACTCGCCCGCAGCCGCATGCTCTCCTCCGACGTGTCCGCCGGCTTCGACCCGGGCTATGCCGGCAAGTTCGAGACCAAGAACGCGGCCTTTATGGGTCGCGGCCTGTGCTTTAACAAGTACACGGGCAGCCGCGGCAAGGGCGGCTCCAACGACGCCGATGCCGAGTACGTGGCCCTCGTCCGCGACATCATGGACGAGGCCGGCGTGGACTTCCAGACCTGTGAGCTCGGTCGCGTCA
The DNA here is from genome assembly GCA_008668795.1 of Collinsella aerofaciens. GTDB lineage: Bacteria > Actinomycetota > Coriobacteriia > Coriobacteriales > Coriobacteriaceae > Collinsella > Collinsella aerofaciens_AS. Next base: position 1,334 of record RQBM01000014.1, read on the forward strand.
ACGCGGGCGGCGGCGGCACCATTGCCTACATCATGGCCAAGTATGGCATGAACGTCATCGACTCCGGCGTTGCCGTCCTGTCCATGCACGCCCTGTGGGAGGTCGCCAACAAGGCCGATATCTACGAGGCCTACCGCGGCTACAAGGCCTTCATCGAGCGAGCCTAACCAACCCTTCATCAGTTGCGGTGAAATACGGACTAAACTGGCCCATAAACGGCCAAAACAGACCGTATTCCACCGCAACTTTTTTTGGCAGAGGAGAGTTCATGCTGCAGGTCATCATTTCGCCCGCCAAGCAGATGCGCGCGGCCCAAGATGCTTTTGAAGTCCTGGGCATCCCACCCTTTGTGCGCGAGACGGCTCGCCTCCACCGCGCACTGCTAGATATCGAGCGGAATGAAGGCAGCGGCGGCCTGCAGGCGCTGTGGAACGTGAGTGACAAACTGCTGGGGCCTTGCCTCAACACCCTGCATGAGTTCGGGCCCATCCTGAAAAGCGGCGATCTCGACAATCCCGCACTCGCTCGCCACCTCTCCCCTGCCGTCATGTCCTATCACGGCATTCAATACCAGAGCATGGCACCCGAGGTGATGGATTCCGCGCAGCTCGCATGGCTGCAAGACCATCTGTGGATCCTCTCCGGCCTCTACGGGTGCGTTCGTCCCTTTCATGCCGTCGAACCGTATCGGCTGGAGATGGGCGCGAAGCTCGCCGTTGACGATGCCCGAGACCTCTACGCGTTTTGGAGCGACAAGCTCGCGCGGGCTATCGCCCCGGCAGGCTCAAACACCACGATCGTCAACCTCGCCAGCGTAGAGTATGCCAAAGCCGTTCTGCCCCACCTCGCGGGCGACGCCACGGCCGTCACATGCCTCTTTGGCGAGGGTATCCGCAACGGGAAGCCCATCCAACGGTCGACCGCCAGCAAAAAGGCGCGCGGCTCCATGGCGCGGTGGATGGCAGAAAACAAGCTCGAGGATGCAAGCGAACTTACCGCATTCAACATCGGCTATCGACACATCCCCGAGCTTTCAGACAAAAACACCCTGGTTTTCATGAACGCGCAGGCACAATAGACCCGCCGTTTCCAAACACCTCGTTACTCCGCCAAGCCATCGGCCTTTGCAATCTCGCTCGTCGAGCCATCTTGGTAGGTAATCTTAACGTGCTCCACCTCGGATACCGCAGCGCCCGCCGGGGGCTCCAAGCGCCATTCCGTCAGCGCAATGTCCATGGTCGTGGGCACGTCCCCTTGATCTTTGAGCTTCACCGTCAGCGTTTTGAGCGTCGCATCAAACGTCACGCGTTCGATTTCTTCGCCCGGAATAGACCCGCCGCTCAGCTGCAGCTGCACAAACTCGTCGCGCGGATACCAATAGTCGCCCGGCGCGGCAACGGTATTGCCGCCCGTAACCTTCACTGTCATGATCGGCAGGGCATCGTCGGCCTCGAACTCCCATGCAGCGCCGCCGCGACCACCAAACGTCCAGATACAAAAGGCAATCACCAGCACGGCAAGCACCGCAAAACCAATCGCGACCAACCCATGGTGCGCACGGCTTTCCTCGGCCGATACATCCCATTGTGTCTCTCGATATAGATGCTTGTCTTCCATGTACGCCTCCCCACAGGCACGCTCGTTAGGCCAATCGTACCCATTCGAGCTATACTTGAGCCCATTACATAAACGGGGAGCTTGCAGGACAAGACGGCAGGCTGAGACTGGGCGCGCCCGCCCTGACCCGCAAACCTGATATGGGTAATGCCAACGAAGGGAGCCGTGCCAATGAGCACACAGACCGAGCCCAAGCTCGTCACGCAAATCGACTTCGCCCGTGCCGGGCAGATCACGCCGCAGATGAAGGAAGTCGCCGAGCGCGAGCATCGCGACCCCGAGTACATCCGCGAGCGCGTGGCCGACGGCCGTATCGCCATTCCCGCCAACATCGTGCACATCAAAAAAGGCATGCGCGCCTTTGGTGTCGGTGAGGGCCTGTCCACCAAGGTCAACGTGAACTTGGGCATCTCGGGCGACAAGGCCGATGCCGCCGAGGAATGGAAGAAGGTCAAGATCGCCGAGGACTACGGCGCCGACGCCATCATGGACCTCTCCAACTCGGGCAAGACGCGCCAGTTCCGCCAGCAGCTCATCGACGAGACGCCGCTCATGGTGGGCACCGTCCCCATGTACGACGCCATCGGCTACATGGAAAAGCCGCTGGTCAAGCTCACCAAGGACGACCTGTTCGAGGTCGTGCGCGCGCACGCCGAGGACGGCGTGGACTTTATGACCATCCACTGCGGCATCAACAAGTCGGTCACCAAGACTTTTAAGGAGACCGGCCGCCTGATGAACATCGTGAGCCGCGGCGGTTCACTGCTGTTTGGCTGGATGGAGGTCACCGGTAACGAGAACCCGTTCTATGAGTTCTACGACGAGTTGCTCGAGATTTGCCACGAGTACGACGTGACGATTTCGCTCGGCGACTCCTGCCGCCCGGGCTGTCTCTACGACTCCAACGACGCCACCGAGACCGCTGAGATGATCGAGCTGGGCAAGCTGTGCAAGCGCGCTTGGGCCGCCGGCGTCCAGGTCATGGTCGAGGGCCCGGGTCACATGGCGCTCGACGAGATCGCCGCCAACATGAAACTGCAGAAGCGCCTGTGCCACAATGCTCCGTTCTATGTGCTCGGACCGCTGGTGACCGATATCGGCGTGGGTTACGACCACATCACCGCCGCCATCGGCGGCGCCATCTCCGCCAGCTCCGGTGCCGACTTCCTGTGCTACGTGACACCGGCCGAGCACCTATGCCTGCCTAACGCCCAGGATGTGCTCGACGGCCTCATGGCCACCAAGATCGCCGCACACGCCGCCGATATCGCCAAGAAGGTGCCCCACGCCCGCGACATGGACGACAGGATGGGCCAGGCACGCCGCAAGCTCGACTGGGACGCCATGTGGAAGTGCGCGCTCGACCCGGTTACGGGCAAGAAGCGCTACGAGGAGTCCCCCGCCGCCACCGAGGGCACTTGCACCATGTGTGGCAAGATGTGCGCCGTCCGAACCGTCAACAAGATCTTCGAGGGCACCACGATCGACCTTGGCATGGAGGACTAGCCCTGTCGCCGCGGCCGCTTCTGGCGGCGAGCCGGTGCCTGTCAATTGTTGACGTGTGAACATTTGCTTGCATTTGCGTAAAGATTGCATCGCCCGCCCGGGTTCGACATAGAGTCGGCCCGGGCATCTTTATAATGCTGGCTTATAGACCCATTTGATTCCGACCGAACAAGGGAGCGAACATGGATCGCAGTAAGGTACCTGCCGTTCTATCCATCGCAGGATCCGATTCCAGCGGTGGCGCCGGCATTCAGGCCGACATCAAGACCATCACGGCGCACCGCCTGTATGCCGAGACGGCCATCACCGCCATCACCGCA
>RQBM01000152.1:0-5814 GCA_008668795.1 Collinsella aerofaciens
CTTGCCGGCACCGAGGTATCCGGTAAGCATGATGATCTTCACGGGTTTGTTGGGCATGTGCCCTCCTTTGTTAGACATGGCTTACAGTTGAATCTTATGCCAAACGCCTGCTCTTATACCCACGCGCCGGCAAATAACACAAGCTACTCCCAGGCTCCCCATACATCGGGGCAATAACCGACGGTGGCCTTTTTGCCGTTGCGCACGATGGGCTCGGCTAGAACCTGCTGGTTCTCGAGCAGCTTGTCGAAGCGCTGACTGGGGGTGAGATGCTGAATGAGCGCGAGCGTCTCCTCGTCCTTGGCTTTGGGGTTGAGCAGCTTGTCGATACCGCCGACCGCCTGCATCACGCTCGTGAGCTCGCCCTTGCTCATCTCCTTTTCCTTAAGGTCGATAAACTGCACCTTAATGCGGCGCTCTTTAAAATAACGCTGTGCCTTCTTGGTATCGAAGGACTTCTTGGTGCCGAAGATTTGCACGTTCATAGTATGTTCCGCCGTTCTACCTGATGAAGTTGGTCGTTGCTCGATCTGCCTCGGGTGCGTTGATACCGGCGGCCTGTCCGGCCTCGATGCAACGTAGAAGCCAAGCCATGTTCTTACCGATGTTTCGCATGGTGGCAAGGCCCTCGGCATCCCCATCGGCGTCGCCGGGCACGCGGCCAAACACGTTGTTCCAGTAGGTGGAAGCAACTACGGGCATCTGCTTAATGGTGAAGTACTTGTTGAGCACATCGAAGGTGGTCGACGTGCCGCCGCGACGGGCGACGGCGACCGCGGCGCCGGGTTTGTGCTCAAAGGCATGCCCGCCGGCATAGAATGCGCGGTCGAGAGCCGAGAGGATGCGTCCGCTGGGATGCGCATAGTAGACGGGCGAGCCAAAGACAAAGCCGTCTGCCTGCTCGGCGGCAGCGATGAGCTCGTTCACCACGTCATCGTCAAAGGTGCAGCGACCGCCAAGCTTGCCGCACTGACCGCAGCCGATGCAGTCGCGAATGGGCTTGGCGCCCAGCTGAAACACCTCGGTATCAATGCCTTCCGCATTGAGTTGCTCGGCGATCTCGGCGAGTGCGCGGGCGGTGTTGCCGTTTGCCTTGGGGCTGCCATTGACCAAAAGAACCTTCATCATAAACTCCCTCTGCTTTTGGTGACTTCTGCTGAGAATTATCTCACGTTGCGTGCGATGACGTCGGCATGGTGCGGGCGATGTTTATCCCGCAACGTTCTTAAGGGCGTTCATGCCTAAGGCCATCTAGGGGCATTGCGGTACGGCATGGGGAATGCATTGGGAAACGTTCGATAAATGCTTATAAACACGTTTTTGACGGCATACGTTGACAGATATACTTGTTGAGTTCAAAAGCATGGGAACGGAGATGGTTGCATGACACAGCCGGAGACATCACACACGGTGGGGCTTGCGCTCGAGGGAGGCGGCTACCGCGGTATGTATACGGCGGGCGTGCTCGACGTTTGGATGGAGCACGGTTTGACCTGCGACCATATGGTGGGTGTCTCGGCGGGTGCGGCGTTTGGCTACAACTTTAAATCGCGCCAGATCGGCCGCGCCATTCGCTATAACAAGGCCTATTGTGCCGATAAGCGCTATGCGGGTGTAGCAAGCTGGCTGCGGACCGGCGATATGTTCAATGCCGATTTTGCCTATCACGAGGTGCCTATCGAGCGCGATCCCATCGACCTGGAGACATATCGCGCCTGTCCCATGCGGTTTACGTGCGTGTGTACCGATATCGAGACGGGCAAGGCTGTCTACCACGACCTGCCCTATGGCGATGAGCGCGATATCGAGTGGATCCGGGCGTCGTCGGCTATTCCCGTGGCGACGCGTCCTGTTGTCATTGAGGGACACAAATATCTGGATGGTGGCGTGGCTGATTCTATTCCCAGTGCATGGCTGTTTGCGCAGGGCTACGACCGCAACGTGGTGGTGCTGACGCAACCGGCGGGCTTTGTAAAGCAGCCCAACAGCGTTATGCCCATGCTGCGGCGCGTGTTCCGTCACTACCCGGAGTTTGTCGCGGCGCTTGAGCATCGGCATGAGGTCTACAATGCCACGCTCGATGACCTGGCGCGTCGCGAGGCTGCCGGCGAGGTCTTTATGGTGCGGCCGAGCGAATCGGTGAAGGTGCCGTCGCTGTGCCGCGAACCGGATGAGCTCGAGCGCATCTATCAGATCGGTCGTCGAGATGCGGAGGCGACTTTGCCGGCGTTGAAAGCGTATCTGGCGGGGTAAGGGTCGCATGCGGAAAGCGCATCCCGGAATGGAGGCTCAAACTGGGATGCGCTTTCCATTGCTGAAGATATGAGGCTGCGAATCAGCTGCTCGGCCTAGACTTACGCCTGCTGCCAGGTGTCGACGAGCTCCTTTGCCGCGGCGTAGGGGTCGTCGGCGCTGCAGACGGCGCTTACCACAAAGAAGCCGTCGACGCCGGTGGCCTTGAGCTGCGGCAGGTCGGCCTTTTTGACGCCGCCGCCCACCACGATGGGCACAGGGCTGGCTACATGGAGCGCAGCCAGGTCCTCAAAACTCTTGGTGATGATGGAGCCGTCTGCCGCGCGTCCACAGTCGCGCTTGGTCTCGGTCTCATGGAGCGGGCCGATGCCTAGGTAGTCGACTAGGCTCATGTCGGCGGTCTTGACGTACTCGAGCATTTCCTCGCAACGGGCCGAAAGGCCCACGATGGCATCTGGCCCCAGAAGTTTGCGGCAGACTTCGACGGGAATATCGCTCTGACCCACGTGCACGCCGTCGACAGCGATACCCTGTTCGCGTGCGGCGAGTACGCAGTCCAGACGGTCGTCGATAAGCAGGGCGACCTTGCCGGTCTTGCCGGCGCGAGCGATAGCCTGCGCGGCATCGCCCGTCAGCGCGATGATCTCGCGGGCACTTGCCACCTTGGAGCGCACCTGGATGCAGGTAAAGCCGGCGTCGAGTGCCTGGGCCACCACATCGCCCACGGGACGCCCGAGCGTGTTTTCGGGGCCGAGTACCAGATAGGCCGAGATATCAAGGTTGTCGCGGATGCTCATCGTGCTTCCTCCTGCTTTTTGATCTGTGCTTCCATGCGCTCGAGCTTGCCGGTCATGGTGTCGGTAAATCCGGGCCGAATATCGGCTTTGAGCACGACTTCGGTGCGGATGCCCTTGCTCGCCAACACAAATGTCGCGTCGCGCACGACCTGCATGACCTCGTCCCAGTCGCCCTCGATCTCGGTGAACATCGAGGTGGTGCGGTTGGGAAGGCCGCTCTCGCGAATGACGCGCACGACCTCGGCGACCTCGGCGGACAGCTCGTCGCCGGTGCCGCACGGGGCGATGGCTACGGCGACGAGTGTGTTCATGCCGGTATTGGTTGCGGGTTCGGACATGGCCTATGCCTCCTCGAGCTCGAGTTTGTTATCGGCAATATCCTGGGCGGTTGCGCGGTAGAGTTCGTCGATAAAGGCGACCTTAAAGCTTGCCGGGGCGTCGGCGACAGTGGCGGCACGCGTGCCGGCCACGTTGTAGACAGCGGTGCCGCAGACGGCGGCCGTAAACGGGTCGGCGGCACAGGCGTACACGGCTAGCACGCCGCCCTGCGAGCAGCCGCAACCGGTGATCTTGGACATGAGCGGGCTGCCGCCGTGGGACTTGGCCACGGTCGTGCCGTCGGTAATCAGGTCGACTTCGCCCGAGACCACAACGGCGCCGCCGGTGTAGCGGGCGAGCGCCACGGCGGCATCGCGGGCGGCGTCGACCGTATCGGTGGTATCGACACCGCGCACGCGGCTCAGATCAGCCGCCTCGCCCTCAAGACCCCACAGGCCGGCGAGCGCGATAATCTCGGAGGCGTTGCCGCGCACGATGGCGGGCTTGTACTGCTTGAGCTCGTTTACCAGCTGGGTGCGCAGGCTACCGATACCCAGGCCCACCGGATCGAGCACCCAGGGCTTGCCGGCGTCGTGCGCCGCCTTGGCCGCGCGGGGAATCGTCTGTTCGTAGATGGGGAAGAGCGTGCCCATATTGAGGTAGATGGCGCCGCCGCCGGCAACGAGTGCCTCGCCCTCGTCGGGCAGATAGACCATGGCGGCCGATCCGCCCACGGCGAGCTGCGCGTTGGCGACAAAGTCGATCGTCACCGTGTTGGTGATGGAGCCGGCCATCGGATTGGTGGCACGAATCTCCTCCACGGCTTTGACCACATTTTGCTTAAGCTGTTCCGAATCAATCACTGCACATGCCTCCTTGGCATAGAAAAGGGGCGCTGTGCATAGACAGCGCCCCTGTAAAGGCGGCATGCTCCCTACGCCAGCATTAACTGACAGGTTCAAAGGATTGGGCCCATTGCCCTCTCAGCCTTGTGGTTTGCACCGCCGGCACTCCCGCATCGAATCTGTTGTTCCCTATACTAGCGCACCTGCCAAAAAGGGACAGGTTTATTTTGGCAGGTAACAACTGGGACTTTGCGTTTTCCCAGATGAAACCTGCCGAAATAAACCTGTCCCTTTTTGGCAGGTCGGTACAATAGATGGGATTAAGAATGACCGAGGGGACCTTATGATCAAACTTGTGCTGACCGATATGGACGATACGCTGATTCCAGCCGGGCATGACGGCGCCAGCGACTACGCCATTGAGGGTATTCATGCCATGCAGGCGGCGGGTTTGCACTTTGGGCCGGTTTCGGGTCGTCAGCCGTCCGCGATGGGCTGGATGTTCCGCAATCGCTCCGAGTGCTTCTCGACCGGTGCGTTTTGCAACGGCCAGGTGATGTTTGTCGATGGCGAAGTAGTCGCTTCGCGCGCAATCGATAACGATGTCCTTATGCGCTTAGCCGATTATTTTGAACAGGAGACCGACGATACGTATTTGAAGGTCTACCGTCTGGGTGATGACTTTTGGAATAACGATGCCTATTGCGTGACAAGCGATCCCGAGCGTGTGCGTCGCGCCATGAAGTCAGGCGGCAACGCGTGGCTCAAGGGCGAAGAGGCTCCCTGTCGTCCTGTCGTTGACGATGCCCCGGTATACAAGGCGAATATCTGGAGTGCCCGTTCGCGCGAGGAGCTCGCCGAGCTGCGCGAGCGTGTTGCCGCTGAGGTGCCGGAGCTCTCGCTCGTGTTTCCCAACAACCGCGTGCGCCTGTTCGACGTTCTTCCGACCGGCTGGGACAAGGGCTGCGCTGCGCTGGAGCTGGCGCGTGCTTTGGGCCTGATGCCCGACGAGGTGGCCGTATTCGGCGATTCCGATAACGATTTGCCCATGATCGATGCCGTTCCCAACTCCGTTGCAGTCGCCAATGCCAACGAGGCCGTCACGGCTGCCGCACGCTGGCATATCGGCGCTGCGGCAGATGATGCGGTTGCCGGGGCTCTGCATCAGATTGCCGCCTGCGCCGCGACGGGGGAGATGCCGTCGTTTATGAGCCAAATGGACACGGCGGGTTTCGACGTCACAAACGTCTAGGGAGAAAGCCATGAAGCTCCAGCAACTCAGATATGTCGTCAAAGTTGCCGAATGCGGCAGCATCACCGAGGCCTCGCGCCGGCTCTTTGTGTCGCAGCCTTCGATTACCGCGTCGATCCGCGATCTCGAAAACGAGATGGGTGTGCATATCTTTGAGCGCACCAACAAGGGTGTCATTGTGTCCGAGGAAGGCGAGACCTTCTTGGGGTACGCGCGCCAGGTGCTCGACCAGGCCGACCTGCTCGAGGGCAAGTACAAAGGTACGTCCGAGCAGGTGCCGCACTTTAGTGTGAGCTGCCAGCATTATTCCTTTGCCGTCAACGCGTTTGTCGATGTGATCCGCGAGTTC
>RQBM01000237.1:0-20571 GCA_008668795.1 Collinsella aerofaciens
ATCCAGGGCCGCTATGGCATCCCCTGCGTCGGCTTCGGCACGGGGGCCGCGTCTCAGGCTCACGCTCCCAACGAGGTCACCTACAAGGACGACCTGGTCACCGCTGCAGCCATGTATGTGGCTGCCCTGAACCTCTACGATCCGAGCCAGGCCGATGGCGACGCCACCGTGTTCCGCGCCGGTCTGACCAACAACAAGATCGATTAGTCCCATTCCTCGATCTTGTTGAGCCGGGGACAGCCTGTGTCCCCGGCACCCCCTGTTGACTTGGGGCCCGCGGTCGTTATCTCCCATGCTTCCTCAACGGTAGCGGGTCCTCGTCATAGTGCTCTGCATGTTCTAGCCGCACGCGCATGCCGGAGCACATCTACTCATTGCAATCGTTTCATCGTTGGAAAGGATATTTACATGGACGCCAAGTTTACCGAGCTCGTCGAGCAGCTGAACGGCCTCGATTTTAAGGGCATGTACGGCAGCGACTTCCTGCACACCTGGGATAAGACCACCGATGAGCTCAAGGCGCTCTACATCGTCGCCGACGCCCTGCGCGAGCTGCGCGAGAACAACGTCTCGTCCAAGATCTTCGACTCGGGCCTGGCCGTCTCCCTGTTCCGCGATAACTCCACCCGTACGCGCTTCTCCTTCTCTAAGGCCGCCAACCTGCTCGGCCTTGAGCTGCAGGACCTGGACGAGAAGAAGTCCCAGATCGCTCACGGCGAGACCGTCCGCGAGACCGCTACCATGATCTCCTTCATGGCCGACGTCATCGGCATCCGCGACGACATGTACATCGGCAAGGGCGACGCCTACATGGCCGAGGTCTCCGAGTCTGTCCAGCAGGCTTACGAGGACGGCGTTCTGGATCACCGTCCCACGCTCATTTCCCTGCAGTCCGACTCCGATCACCCCACGCAGTCCTCTGCCGACATGCTCTACCTCATCAACGAGTTTGGCGGCCTTGAGAACCTCAAGGGCAAGAAGGTTGCCGTCACCTGGGCCTATTCGCCCTCTTACGGCAAGCCGCTGTCCTGCCCGCAGTCGCTGATCAGCCTGCTGCCCCGCTTTGGCATGGACGTCACCCTGGCCCACCCCGAGGGCTACGACCTCATGCCCGAGGTCGTCGAGCGCGCCAAGGGCTATGCCGCCGAGTCCGGCACCACCTTTAAGCAGGTCAACACCATGGCCGAGGCCTTCGAGGGCGCCGACATCGTGATCCCCAAGAGCTGGGCTCCGTTTGCCGCCATGGAGAAGCGTACCAATCTGTACGCCGAGGGCGACGACGCCGGCATCGCTGCGCTCGAGAAGGAGCTGCTCGCCCAGAACGCCACCCATCAGGATTGGTGCTCCACGACCGAGCTCATGGAGAAGACTGCCAACGGCCAGGACACCATCTTTATGCACCCGCTGCCCGCCGACATCTCCGGTGTCTCCTGCGAGCACGGCGAGGTCAACGCCGACGTCTTCGACATGCACCGCGTGGGCATGTACAAGGAGGCCAGCTACAAGCCGTACGCCATCGCAGCCATGATGTTCCTGCAAAAGGTTGCCGATCCCGCCGCTACCCTCAAGGCCCTCGACGAGCGCAACACCGCCCGTTGGCTCCAGGCCTAAAGCCGGGCTGAGAAATGGCTAAGCGTATTGTTGTCGCCTTGGGCGGAAACGCCCTCGGCGCCAACCTTCCCGAGCAGATGGAGGCCGTCAAGACGACTTCTAAGGCCATCGTCGACCTGATCGAGGAAGGCAACGAGGTCGTCGTCGTGCATGGCAACGGCCCCCAGGTGGGCATGATCGCCAACGCGATGGCCGAGCTCACGCGTTCTAATCCTCAGAAGTACATTCCCTGCCCGCTGTCCGTTTGCGGCGCCATGAGCCAGGGCTACATTGGCTATGACCTGCAAAACGCCCTGCGCGAGGAAATGCTCGACCGCAATATCGACAAGGGTGTCGCCACCGTGCTCACCCAGGTCGAGGTTGCGGCAGACGATCCGGCCTTTGCCGACCCGGTCAAGCCGATTGGTCCGTGGATGAGCGAGGCCGAGGCCAAGGAGCTGGAAGCCGACCGCGGCTATCAGTTCATCCACGACGAGAAGCAGGGCTTCCGTCGCGTGGTTGCCTCGCCCAAGCCCGTGAACATCGTCGAGCTCGACACCATTAAGTCGCTCGTCGAGTCCAACCACGTGGTGATTTCCTGCGGTGGTGGCGGTATTCCCGTCACCAAGGCCCAGGGCAACCACCTTAAGGGCGCTGCTGCCGTCATCGATAAGGACTTTGCGGCCGAGAAGCTCGCCGAGCAGCTCGATGCCGATGCCCTGATTATCCTGACGGCCGTGGAGAAGGTTGCCATTGGCTTTGGCACCGACCACGAGCAGTGGCTCGACACGCTGACCGCGGCTGACGTAAAGCGTCTGTCCGAGGCCAACGAGTTTGGTCGCGGCTCCATGCTGCCCAAGGTCCAGGCAGCCTCGACGTTTGCCGAGAGCAAGCCGGGCCGCACGGCGCTCATCACGCTGCTCGAGAAGGCGCGCGATGGCCTTGCCGGCAAGACCGGTACCACGTTTACCGGCGACGCTGAGTAGGCATATCTGCACCATTGAGGAGGGTGCCCTGCGTCGCGGGGTGCCCTCCTTTGTGCTATGGGGAGCCAAGGGGCGTTCGCTGGAAAACGAGTGCGTGCCTGTTCCGACGGAGTGCGAGCTCGGTATGGTGGGTATAGCAGCTATGGTGTCCAAGGCAGCCAGGGGAGGTTTGCGGAGATGAAACTCGGTTGCGTGATTATGGCTTCGGGCGAGGGCAAGCGGTTTGGCTCTAACAAGATGCTCGCCGATATCTATGGCGAGCCGCTGATTGCCCGGACCATCGATTCGGTTCCCCGGGGCTTTGACGTCGTGGTTTCGACGCGTTGGCCCGAGGTCTCCCAGATTTGCGAGGACAAGCATTGCCCGTGCGTGCTGCACGATGGCGAGCTGCGCAGCGAAAGCGTCCGTGCGGGCCTTTCGTGGGGAGTCGAACGCAACTGGAAAGGTTGCCTCTTTTTACCGGGCGACCAGCCGCTCGTGAGTTCGGATTCTTTTGAGGCTATGGTTCGTGCATTTGACGAGTGTGGCCGCAAACATCCGGTGCGTCTTGCGTGTAACGGTGAGCCTTCGAGCCCGGTGCTCTTTCCGGCGGAACTGTTCGATGCACTTATGTGTCTTGAGGGCAAGGACGGCGGGGGCTCGATTCTCAAAGGTCGCACCGACGTGGTGCTGGTCGAGGCGCGTGCCTACGAGCTGTGGGACGTCGATACCGTCAAGGGACAGCGACGCATAACGGAGCATATTGCCGCCTGCTCGTATTTTGATCGCGTGGCCAACTGTATTAATCAATAAGGAGCAACATGATCATCATCAAAAACGGCGCGCTCGTGACGCCCCAGGGGCTTCGCCGCGCCGATCTTGCCATGGAGGGCGACAAGATTGTGCGGATTGCCGCGGCGATTGAGCCGGCCGAGGGCGATACCGTCGAGGATGCCGTGGGCTGTTGGGTGTTCCCCGGCTTTATCGACGGCCACACGCACATGCAGTGCTGGACTGGCATGGATTGGACAGCCGATAGCTTTGAAACCGGCACGCGTGCGGCTGCCTGCGGCGGTACGACGACCATCGTGGACTACGCGACGGCCGATCGCGGCGTGACCATGCCCGACGCCCTTGCCGAGTGGCATCGCCGTGCCGACGGAACCTGCACGGCCAACTACGCCTTTCATATGGCACTCGCCGAGTGGAATGAGCGCAACCGCGCCGATCTTTCGGCTATGCGCGAGGCGGGCGTATCGTCGTTTAAGACCTACTTTGCCTATGACCACCTGCGCTTGGACGATGCCGAGACACTCGAGGTGCTGGAGGAGCTCAAGCGCGTGGGCGGTATCCTGTGCGTGCATTGCGAGAACGGCACGTTGGTCAACGCGCTGCAGAAGCGCGTGTTTGAGCAGGGTATCCACGGGCCTGAGGGCCATGCGCTCAGCCGTCCGGACGTGTGTGAGGCCGAGGCCGTGAGCCGCCTGCTGTATCTGGCTCACTTGGCCGGGGACGCTCCGGTCAACGTGGTACACCTTTCGACCAAGCTGGGGCTCGAGGCCATTCGCGCTGCCAAGGCGCGCGGGCAGAAGAACATTTATGTCGAGACCTGCCCTCAGTATCTGATGCTCGACGACACCTGCTATCTGGAGCAGGGCGAGGACGGCTTTGCGGGTGCCAAGTATGTGATGAGCCCGCCGCTGCGCCGTGCGGGTGACCGTGCGGCACTGCGTGAGGCGCTTGTGGCCGGCGAGATCGATACGATTGCGACCGACCACTGCAGCTTTAACCTGCACGGGCAAAAGGACCGCGGGCGCGACGACTTCCGCGCGATTCCCAACGGCGGGCCCGGCGTGGAGCATCGTCCCGTCGCGATTGCCACGAGCTTTGAGGGACAGCTGGGACCCGAGGATCTGTGCCGTTTGATGAGCGAGAACCCGGCGCGCGTGTTTGGCATGTACCCGCGCAAGGGCTGTCTTGCCGAGGGTGCCGATGCCGACGTGTGCGTGTGGGATCCTTGCGCGCGTTGGACGATCAGCGCCGCGACGCAGCATCAGGCCGTGGACTACACGCCGCTCGAGGGCTTTGAGGCACATGGCCGCGCCAAGGCCGTGTTTGTGAACGGCGTGCTGGTGGCGCGCGATGGCGAGCCCACCGGAGCCCAACCCGGCCGCTACGTGCCCCGCTAGCAGCAAAGATGCCGTGTCCCCTCCGCAGTTGCGGTGAAATACGGACTGTTTGCGGCCGTTTGGCGGCCAAACAGTCCGTATTTCACCGCAACTGAGGAGATGGGGCCGGCTACTTGAGGCTGGTGGCGATGAGGGGGCGGCCGAGGGCTGTCTCGAAGCGATCTGCCATCGTTGGGTCGGCAAGCGTGTCGACTTGGTTGAGCATGATGCGGGCATTGTTGAGGTTCAGCATTCGCAGCTCGGCATTGAGCACCATGGCGACGCGCTCTGGGGTGGCAGCGTCGGTGGGCTCGCAGCCGCAGCGCTCGCAGAAGAGCTCGGGGCGGTGGACAACCTCGGCGACGGGCTTGCCCAGCCCCGAGGCGCCGACGACCCAGACAACGTTTGCTGTGCCGGAGGGAATTACCGGCTCCCAGGCGGCATGCGCCTTGAGCGGGAGTCGCTTGCTGCCATCTGCCTCGGCCAATACATAGTCAAAGCGCTGCGCCAGCTCGTTGAGCGGCTCAACGGGGGCGGAGAGCTTGCCTGTCTCCGGGCCCAAAACACCCGCCTGGCAGATACTTCCGCGGTTCATGCCCGCGCATGCCTCGCAGGTGCAGCCGGGAACATGCAGGGCCCCCGGCTTCCAAGGCTCGGCGTCCAGGCGACGATTCGACCCGTCCCATGGTACGCCGGCGACGGGAAACATGTGCGTGGTGGTACAGAGAAGCACCCTGCCGCCGGCGCGCATGAGCTCGAGACCCAACGCACGCAGCAATGTCGACTTGCCGCCACTGCCGATAATTGCGGTAATGCCCGGCTCGATCTTGAGCGCGGAGGCAAGGTTTCCGGTCGTCGTTTCCATCTGTTCACCGCCGTATAATACTGTGATAATAAATAATCATCAGAGTAGCGGTCGAACCGCTTTTGCTCTGCTCAAACCGTAGCACAGGGAGGTGCCCCGGGAATGCTCGTTTATGTTCGCGGCGCCGGCGATATCGCCACGGGCGTCGCCGCTCGCTTGGTGCGCGCCGGCGTGTCGGTCGTTATGGCCGATATCGCGGTTCCCACGTGCATCCGCCGCACGATCAGTTTTTGCGAGGCCATTCGTCTGGGCGAGGTCGAGGTCGAGGGTATTCGCGCTCGCTTGGCACAGACGCCGGCAGAGGCACTTGCGATTACCGAGGCCGGAGACGTCGCCGTTGTGGTGGACCCCCAGGCCAAGATGCTCGGCGAGCTGAAACCCGCTGCCGTGGTCGACGCGATTCTGGCTAAGCGCAACTTGGGCACCACGCGCGACATGGCGCCTGCCGTCATCGCCGTGGGGCCGGGCTTTACCGCGCCGGTTGACTGCGATGCCGTGGTCGAGACCATGCGCGGGCATTTTCTCGGCCGTGTCATTACCCAAGGTTCGCCCCAGCCCAACACGGGCGTGCCAGGCATTATCGCCGGCTATGGTAAAGAGCGCGTTATCCACAGCCCCGCCGCCGGCGTGTTTCGGTCCGACCACGCAATCGGCGACATCGTGAGCGCCGGAGACGTGATTGGCTATGCGGGCGATACGCCCATGTGCACGCAGATCGATGGCTGTCTGCGCGGGCTTTTGGCGAACGGCGTGCAGGTGACTGAGGGCTTTAAATGCGCCGATGTCGATCCGCGCGGCGATGCCAGCTATATCAACTACATTTCGGACAAGGCGACGTCGGTCGGCGGCGGCGTGCTCGAGGCACTCGCTATGCTCACCGGTGTATTCCAGGGATAGGAAATTGCAATGGAAAAGCTCGATGTGGTGAATGCTGCGCTTGATGCACTGAAGGCCGGTAAGACGTGCGAGCTGGTGGTCGTGGCCGGTACGGCGGGGTCGTCACCGCGCGGTGTGGGCGCCTGGATGACTGTCTTTGCCGACGGTAGCCAAGCGGGCACCATCGGTGGCGGCAAGATCGAGCTCTTTGCGCTCGATGAGGCGCGCGAGCTGCTGGCCGCGGGGCAGTCGCGTCTGGTCCGCTACACCATGGGCGGCGAGAACTCCGATACCGGCATGATCTGCGGCGGAGCCATCTGCCTGTGCTATCTGCATCTGGATGCGATCCAGGCACCGTTGTTCCAGGAAATTGCCGACGTCTTGACGTATCGACGTATCGGCGACTTCGTCATCGACTTTGAACCGTTTGTCATTCAGGCCCTGGAGGGCGATGTGGTCGAGTACCATGGCGAGGCATCGCGCCATACCATTGCCGGCTGCCCCGAGCTTTCTCTGGTGGAGGAGGGGAGTAAGGTCACCTACACCAACGCCGCCTCCGAGATTCCCGCGGCGCACATCGAGACGCTCTGCCCCGAGGGCCTGACCTATATCTTTGGCTGCGGCCACGTGGGCGCCGCGACGGCGCGGGTGCTCACGGCGGCGGGCTTTGCCGTCGTGGCGTGCGACGACCGCCCCGGCACGCTGACCCCCGATTGGGTGCCCGGTGTCTACGATCGTCGCTTGGTCGATTACAAGAACCTGAGCGAGCTGTGCCCCATCGGCCTGCGCGACCTGGTGGTCGTCGCCACGGCGGGTCACAAGTCCGATATCGACGTGGTGATTCAGGCCATGCGCGCCAAGCCTGCCTACCTGGGCTGTCTGGGCTCGCGCCGCAAGACGGCCTTTGTGCGTGCCCGCCTGGAGCAGGAAGGCTTTACGCAGGACCAGATCGGCGAGCTGCACCTTCCGATCGGCGTTGCCATCGAGGCCGAGGACCCCGAGGAGATCGCCATCTCCATCGCCGCCGAGATGATCCACCTGCGCCGCACCAAGCTCGTCCCCCGCAAGCGCTAATCGCATCCCCACCAATAAGTTGCGGTGAAATACGGATTGTTTAAGCCTGTTAGGCCGCCCAACAGTCCCTATTTCACCGCAACTGCTTGTTGGGACCCATTTGTGCGGGGGAGTTGTGGAGTTGTGCAGGCAGACGAGGTTTTTCTGGAAATACGCTCACGATGCGCGTATAGTACCGATTGTTTTGTCGGCTCCTGCTGCGTCGAGTCCAAACCGCAAAATGCCATGAGCGGCGCGGATGCAGCCAGGAGGCACGAGGACAACCCATCGTGGCCACGCCCCGTGCTTAAAACCCCAAGAAGGAGTGAACAATGGCAGAAGAGAAGTATGTGCCGCGTCTGAAGACCAAGTACAACAACGAGGTCAAGCAGCAGCTTCAGGACAAGTTCCAGTACGAGAACGTCATGATGATCCCCAAGTTTGAGAAGATCGTCGTGAACATGGGTGTCGGCGAGGCCGCTACCGATTCCAAGGCCATCGACGGTGCCGTGCGCGACCTGCGCGCCATCACCGGCCAGCAGCCGATGATCACCCGTGCCCGCAAGTCCATCGCTACCTTCCGCCTGCGCGCTGGTATGCCGATCGGCTGCAAGGTTACCCTGCGTGGCGACCGTATGTGGGAGTTCTTCGATCGTCTGACCTCCGTCGCGATCCCCCGTATCCGCGACTTCCGCGGCATTTCCGCCAAGAGCTTCGACGGCCGTGGTAACTTCTCCATGGGCGTCACCGAGCAGCTCATCTTCCCCGAGATCGACTTCGATTCCGTCGATCACCAGCGTGGTATGGACATCACTTTCGTGACCACCGCCAACACCGATGAGGAGGCCAAGGCCCTTCTGGACGCCTTCGGTTTCCCGTTCAAGAAATAGGTTCACCTGCCCTATGAGCGCCGTTCCCAGAAGGGGGCGGCGCTTGGGGCGAACAATACTCTATGTGAGGAGGATATAAGTGGCTAAGACATCGATGATCGTCAAGTGCAATCGCAAGCAGAAGTTCTCTACTCGTGAGTACACGCGCTGCCAGCGCTGCGGCCGTCCGCACTCTGTGTACCGCAAGTTCGGCCTGTGCCGTGTCTGCTTCCGCGAGCTTGCACTCAAGGGCGAGCTTCCCGGCGTTAAGAAGGCCAGCTGGTAAGTCACTACCAGCGTTTCAAGCATCAGTTTGGAACAGGGAAAACGCGCTAAAAAGGCTTTGCCGTTAAGGGCGGCGAAGAACCAAGAGCACGTGTTCATCAAGAACGAAGGAGAATCTGTATGAACCTTACAGACCCGATCGCAGATATGCTTACGCGCATCCGTAACGCTAACTCTGTGAACAAGGCCACGGTCTCCATGCCGAGCAGCAAGAAGCTCGTCGAGATCGCTCGTGTTCTGCACGAGGAGGGCTACATCGAGGGCTACGATGTCGAGGACACCGTTCCCCAGAAGACTCTGCACATCACGCTTAAGTATGGTCCCAAGAAGGCTAAGGTCATCAACGGCATCCGCCGCATTTCCAAGCCGGGCCTGCGTAAGTACACCGGTGTTGCCGACATGCCCCGCGTCCGCGGTGGCCTTGGTACCGCCATTATTTCCACCAGCCATGGCGTCATGACCGACCGCGATGCTCGCAAGCACAACGTCGGCGGCGAGATCATCGCTTACGTCTGGTAATTCGCTCGGTAGGTAGAAGGAAAGGAGATCACCGTGTCTCGTATCGGTAATAAGCCTGTCCAGATTCCCGCCGGAGTCGAAGTGGCAGTCAACGGCAACAACGTTGTCGTCAAGGGCCCCAAGGGCCAGCTCGAGCTCGATGTCTTTGAGAAGCTCGCTATCAACGTCGAGGACAACGTCCTCACCGTTTCCCGTCCCGACGACGAGCGTGAGACCCGTGCCCGCCACGGCCTCACCCGCGCCCTCATCCACAACATGGTTGTTGGCGTTTCCGAGGGCTTCGAGAAGAAGCTCGAGCTCGCCGGCGTCGGTTACCGCGTGCAGCAGAAGGGCAAGAACCTCGAGTTCTCCCTGGGCTTCTCGCACCCCGTGATCGTCGAGGCTCCCGAGGGCATCACCTTCGAGGTTCCCGACAACACCCACGTGAACGTCAAGGGTATCAACAAGCAGCAGGTCGGTCAGATCGCCGCTGAGATCCGCGGCCATCGTCCTCCCGAGCCTTACAAGGGCAAGGGTATCCACTACGTTGGCGAGCACATCCGCCGCAAGCTGGGTAAGGCCGCCAAGTAGTCGTAACCGACTCACTCGCATAAGACCAGCACCCCGTCAGGTGCTGGCAAGATCAACCTTTTTAGGAGTTTACGTATGAACAAGCATAAGGCGAAGCTGGAAGGCCTCAAGCGTCGTCAGCGTCGTGTTCGCGGCAAGGTCTCGGGTACCGCCGAGCGTCCGCGTCTTCGCGTGACCCGTACTAACGCCAACATCTATGCCCAGATCATCGACGACAGCAAGGGCTCCAGCCTGACGCTCGTCTCTGCCTCGACCCTCGAGGCCGAGTTCAAGGGCACCCACACCTCGAACAAGGAGGCTGCGGAGAAGGTCGGTCAGCTCGTTGGCAAGCGCGCCATCGAGGCCGGCATCACCAAGGTCGCCTTCGATCGTGGTGGCCGTATCTACCATGGCCGCGTCAAGGCCCTCGCCGACGGTGCTCGTGCCGCCGGTCTCGAGTTCTAGGAGGTATGTAGCACATGGCTCGTAATCAGAAGCAGCAGCGCGAGGCCTCCGAGTTCGAGGAGCGCGTCGTTTACATCAACCGCGTGTCGAAGACCGTCAAGGGTGGTCGTCGCATGAGCCTCGTCGCTCTCGTCGTCGTTGGCGACGGCAAGGGCAACGTCGGCGTTGGCATGGGCAAGTCCGCTGAGGTGCCCCTGGCCATCTCCAAGGCGTCTCTCGATGCCAAGAAGAACATGTTCCACGTGCCGGTGACCGAGCAGGGCACCATCCCGCACGAGGTTCTCGGCCACTTTGGTGCCGGCCGCATCATCATCAAGCCCGCTGTCGAGGGTACCGGCGTTATCGCCGGCGGCGCTGTGCGTCCCCTCTTTGAGCTTGCTGGCATCAAGAACGTCCTGTCCAAGTCCCTCGGTACCGACAACGGCCTCAACATCATCAAGGCTGCCGTCGAGGGCCTCAAGGAGCTCTCCAGCCCTGAGGACGTCGCGGCTCGCCGTGGCCTGACGGTCTCCGAGATGTTCGTCGGTAAGGAGAACTAAGCATGGCTGACACCATCAAGATCAAGCAGGTCCGCAGTACCAACGGTTGCAAGCAGGACCAGGTCCGTACTGTCCGTGCCCTCGGTCTCCACAGGATCCGCGAGGTTCGCGAGATTGCTGACAACGAGTCCGTCCGCGGCATGATCTTCAAGGTCAAGCACCTTGTCGAGATTGTAGAGGAGTAGCAAATGCAGCTTCACGATCTTACTCCCGCGCCCGGTTCCACCAAGAACCGCAAGCGCGTCGGCCGTGGCAATTCTTCGGGTCACGGCACCACTTCTGGCCGCGGTCAGAAGGGCCAGGGTTCCCGCTCTGGCGGCACCAAGGGTGCCGGTTTCGAGGGTGGCCAGACTCCGCTGGCTATGCGCCTGCCCAAGCTTCCGGGCTTCCGCAACCCCCGTCGTATCGAGTACACCGCTGTTAACGTTGAGCGTCTCGAGCGCAAGTTCGAGGACGGCGCTGTGATCGACGGTGCCGCTCTTAAGGCCGCTCGCATCACCAAGAGCGAGTTCGAGCCCGTCAAGGTGCTCGGCAATGGTGAGCTCACCAAGAAGTTCACGGTCAAGGTCGACAAGGTCAGCGCTTCTGCGCAGGCCAAGATCGAGGCCGCCGGCGGAAAGGTCGAGCTGCCGTGCTAAATGGTCTTAAGAATGCTTTCCGCATCAAAGAATTGCGCGAAAAGATTCTTTTTACCATAGCTATGCTCGTCGTGTACCGCATTGGTGCGCACGTTCCTGTGCCCGGCATTCCCTTCCAGGGGATGCTGGGCCTTTTCTCGACCGATAACAATTCGGTCGCCGCAGGTGCTATGGCCCTCCTGAATCTTTTCTCTGGCGGCGCTTTGAGCTATGTGTCGGTGTTTTCGCTGGGCATCATGCCTTACATCACCAGCTCGATCATCCTCCAGATGCTCCAGGCCGTTGTGCCTTCCCTGCATGAGCTTGCCCGCGAGGGCGAGGTCGGTCAGACCAAGATTACGCAGTATTCGCGTTACCTCACCCTGGCTCTGGCAATCCTCAACTCCGTGGGTTACCTCTTCCTCTTTAAGAGCTTCGGCATCAGCTTTAATGGCGCCGGCGCTCCCGAGATCATCTTCGACCTCATGATCGTCGGCACGCTCACTGCGGGCGCCATGCTGATCATGTGGATTGGTGAGCTCATCACCCAGCGCGGTATCGGCAATGGCATGTCGCTGATCATCTTTGCGAACATCATGGCCGGTCTGCCGCAGGCTATCTTCTCCAGCACCGAGGGCAATGCCGGTGGCATCATCACCATGGTGATTATCTGCGCCATCATCCTGCTGGTTATCCCGCTGATTGTTTTCCTTGAGCGCGGCCAGCGCCGCATTCCGGTCTCCTACGCTAAGCGCGTCGTGGGCCGTCGCATGATGGGTGGCCAGACCACCTACCTGCCCATCAAGGTCAACACCGCGGGTGTCGTGCCGATCATCTTCGCTTCGGCGCTGCTGTATTTCCCGGCTCAGATTGCCGTGTTCTTCCCCGGCATCGGCTGGATCCAGGCAGTTGCCTCTGCGCTTTCGACCGGTTGGCTCAACTGGGTGCTTAATGTTGTCCTCATCGTGTTCTTCGCGTACTTCTACACCTCCATGGTGTTTAACCCCGATGACACGGCCGACAACCTTAAGAAGCAGGGCGGCTTTATTCCGGGCGTGCGTCCGGGTAGGGCTACCGCGGCCTACATCAAGAACGCGCTCAACAAGATTACGCTTCCCAGCGCTGTCTTTTTGGCGCTCATCGCCATCGTGCCTTCGATCATCTTCTCCTTCACGGGTAACCATCTGATCCAGGCATTTGGCGGCACGTCCATCCTCATCATGGTCGGCGTCGTGCTCGACACGGTCGATAAGCTCGAAGGCCAGATCAAGATGTATGATTACGATGGATTCTTTAAATAGGCTAGAGGAGGATTGCTCATGAACCTCGTATTGCTCGGAGCTCCGGGTGCCGGTAAGGGCACCGTCGCACAGGAGCTCGTCGCCGAGTTTGGCGTCGCTCACATTTCCACGGGCGACCTGCTGCGTGCTGCCGTCAAGGGTGGCACCGAGCTTGGTATTCAGGCTAAGAAGTACATGGACGCTGGCGAGCTCGTTCCCGACCAGCTCGTGATCGACCTTGTCAAGGAGCGCCTTGCCGCCGATGACGCCCAGCAGGGCTTCATCCTCGACGGCTTCCCGCGCAACACCGCCCAGGCTGTGACGCTCGATTCCGAGCTCTCCGCCATGGGTCGCGAGATCGACTGCGCCCTTCTGGTCGATGTGGCCTCCGATGTCATCATCGATCGTCTGTCTTCGCGTCGCACCTGCCGAGCCTGCGGTTACACCGGCACTGCTGCCGATGCCACCTGCCCCAAGTGCGGCGGCGAGATGTATCAGCGCGACGACGACAAGCCCGAGACCATCAAGAACCGTCTCGACGTCTACGAGAAGTCCACGAGCCCGCTCGTCGACTACTATCGTGGCCAGGGTCTGCTCAAGTCGGTCAACGGTGATCAGGCTCGCGAGACCGTGTACGGGGATGTCAAAGAGGCTCTCGGTCTATGATCAAGATTAAGTCTGCAACGCAAATTGAGCAGATGAAGAAGGCAGGAGCGCTATCTAAGATGGCGCTCCGCCACGTTGGAGCCATGGTTCGCCCCGGCGTGTCGACCTTCGAACTCGATCAGCTTGCGGAGCAGATTATCCGCATGCATGGCGGCACCCCTGCCTTTAAGGGTTACGGCGGGTTCCCGGGGACCATTTGCGCATCGATCAACGATGCCGTGGTTCACGGTATTCCCAACCCTGACATGATCCTGCGCGATGGCGATATCATCTCCATCGATACGGGAGCTGTCGTTGATGGTTGGGTCGGCGATAACGCCTGGACGTTTTTCGTCGGCACCCCCACGCCCGAGGCCAAGGCCCTGTGCGAGGTTACGCGCGATTGCCTAAAGGCTGCCATCGAGCAGGCTGTTCCCGGTAACCATATCGGGGACGTCGGCTATGCCGTTCAGTCCCTCGCCGAGTCTCACGGTTACGGCGTGCTTCGCGATTACGTGGGGCATGGTATCGGTCGCGTGATGCACGAGGACCCCAACGTTCCAAATTATGGAAAGAAGGGGAGAGGCGTTCGCCTTCAGGCCGGTATGGTCATCGCCATCGAGCCGATGGTTACGATGGGTTCCAATCATGTGAGCACGGGCTCCGATGGTTGGATCGTTACGACCAACGACCACCTGCCCGCCGCGCACTACGAGAACACCGTCGCCATCACCAATGACGGTCCGGTGATTCTTACCACGGATGCCCAAGGTGCTTGGTGTTCCTTGCAAGGCGGTGAAATGTAAAAATCGCCGCCCCCTGATGCCCAACCTCGCCTTTCAATTTCGAAGGCATGACCCCAAGGTCTATGCCTTCTCATTTCAAGGCGTTCTTGGGCATCAGGGAACGGCTTTGTTTTACATTTCAAATGTAACAAGTTCCACGTAGTTGTGGAGCCATTACGAAGATATTACGATACGTGCATGCGTATTGTAGAATACTCAATCGCTGTCGTTTTCTAGAGAAAGATGATTGCTTGTGAAGAAGGAAGACGCAATTGAGCTCGAGGGTACGGTAAAGGAGCCGCTGCCCAACGCCATGTTTAAGGTCGAGCTCGAGAACGGTCATTCGGTTCTGTGCAACATTTCTGGCAAGATCCGAATGAATTACATCCGCATTCTCCCCGGTGACAGGGTTGTCGTGGAGCTTTCCCCGTACGACCTGACCCGCGGTCGCATCACCTATCGCTATAAATAGCGACACGCATACACGCTCTTTTCCGACTGCAGGCTTAGCTCAACCTACGGTCGGTTTGCGTGTGAAGACCAGCCATAGTTTTAAACGCCTGCGGCTGGGCGAGTAGATAGTAGGGAAGTAGTTTGAGCGCTACCGAAAGGAAGAACGATGAAGGTACGTCCTTCGGTCAAGAAGATGTGCGATAAGTGCAAAATCATTAGGCGCCATGGCAAGGTCCTCGTTATTTGCGAGAACCCCCGTCATAAGCAGCGTCAGGGTTAAGAGAGGAGACTACGTTGGCCCGTATTAATGGTGTCGACCTCCCGCGTGAGAAGCGCGTTGAGATCGGTCTGACCTACATTTACGGCATCGGCCGCACCACTGCGACGAAGATCTGCGTCGAGTGCAACGTTAACGTGGATACGCGCGTTAAGGACCTCACCGAGGATGAGGTTAACGCCATCCGCGATTATATCGATAAGAACCAGATCATGGTTGAGGGCGACCTCCGCCGTGAGCGCAACCAGAACGTCAAGCGCCTTATGGACATCGGCTGCAACCGCGGCCTTCGTCACCGCAAGGGCCTCCCGGTCCGCGGCCAGCGCACCCACACTAACGCTCGTACCCGCAAGGGCCCGAAGCGTCAGATCGGTGCTAAGAAGAAGAAATAAGGAGCGCTAGATAGATGGCTACTGCTAAGAAGAACGTTCGCGCTGCCCGTCTGAAGCGCGCGGACCGTAAGAACATTTCCGTGGGCCAGGCTCACATTCGTTCTACGTTCAACAACACGATCGTTTCGATCACCGATCCCCAGGGCAACGTCATTTCCTGGAAGTCGGCTGGCCAGGTGGGCTTCAAGGGCTCCCGTAAGTCCACGCCGTTCGCTGCCCAGATGGCTGCCGAGGCTGCTGCCAAGCAGGCCATGGAGCACGGCATGAAGAAGGTTTCCGTCTTCGTCAAGGGCCCCGGCTCCGGTCGTGAGACCGCCATCCGCTCCCTCCAGGCTGCTGGCCTCGAGGTCTCGAGCATCCAGGACAAGACCCCCATTCCGCACAACGGCTGCCGCCCCAAGAAGCGTCGCCGCGTGTAACTGAAAGGATCGTATCAATATGGCAATCGACAGGACTCCTGTTCTTAAGCGCTGCCGTCAGCTCGGGATCGATCCCGCTGAGCTCGGTTACAGCAGCAAGAAGGAATCTATCCGTCAGCCCAAGCGCCGTCGCAAGGAATCTGAGTACGGCATGCAGCTGCGTGAGAAGCAGAAGGTCAAGTTCATCTATGGCGTTCTGGAGAAGCAGTTCCACGGCTACTTCAACAAGGCCCGTAAGATGAACGGCGTCACCGGTGAGAACCTCATGATTATCCTTGAGTCTCGCCTCGACAACGTCGTCTTCCGTCTCGGCTTCGCCCGCACCCGCAAAGAGGCTCGTCAGTCCGTCCGTCACGGTCACTTCACCGTGAACGGCAAGCGCGTGGACATCCCGTCCTACCGCGTCAAGGCCGGCGACGTCGTCGCTGTCGGCGAGAAGTTCCGTGACCTCCTCCCCATCAAGGAGGCCCTGATTTCCTCCGAGCGCTTTGAGGTCCCTGGCTGGCTCGAGGTCGATATCGAGAAGCTGTCTGGTAACGTGCTCGCTCTGCCGACGCGTGAGCAGATCAGCGGTGATATCAACGAGCAGCTCATCGTCGAGCTCTACTCTAAGTAGTCCATCCGGGCTGCTGAGGCTGGAGGTAATACATGTCAGAATTCATTAGGCCTCAGGTTCAGGTCGAAGAGATCAACGAGACCTCTGCTCGTGTCTCCGTCGAGCCGCTCGAGCGCGGCTACGGCGATACGCTGGGCAACTCGCTTCGTCGTGTTCTTCTGTCCTCGCTCGAGGGTGCCGCCGTCGAGGCCATTCAGATCGATGGTGCGCAGCACGAGTTCATGACCATCCCTAACATGGTCGAGGATGTCACCGATATCGTCCTGAATGTCAAGGGTCTTGTCTTCAGGGCTCTCGGCACGACCGACGAGGCAACCGCCACCATCTCGGTTGACGGCCCTTGCGAGGTCACCGGTGCGGACTTCTTTATTCCGTCCGAGTTTGAGCTGGTCAACCCCGAGCAGCACATCGCTACGCTCACCGAGGGTGGCCATCTCACCATGAGCATGCGCATCGGCTATGGCCGCGGCTATGTCTCTGGCGAGGCCAACAAGCGCGACAACGATCCCATCGGTGTGATCCACGTCGACTCGCTGTACTCGCCGGTTTCCCGTTGCGCCAAGCTCGTTGAGGCTTGCCGTGTCGGTCAGCACACCGACTACGACCGCCTTGTCCTCGAGATCGAGACCAACGGCTCCATCGCCCCGCGCGACGCCGTGGTCCAGGCTGCCAATATCATCAACCAGCATATGGCCGCCTTTATGAACCTTGCCGAGACCCCCGAGGTCGAGGAGGAGGCTTCGATCTTCGCTCCCGAGGTCACCAACGACAACGCCGAGCTGGACAAGCAGATCGAGGATCTGGACCTTTCCGTCCGTTCCTACAACTGCCTTAAGCGCGCCAGCATTCACTCGGTCCGTCAGCTCGTTGAGTTCTCGGAGAACGATCTGCTCAACATCCGTAACTTCGGTGTTAAGTCGATCGAGGAAGTGAAGGACAAGCTTGAGTCCATGGGCCTGAGCCTGAAGGCTTAATGCTTCGCATATTTGAGGAGAAACTAGACCATGCGTCACAACGTTAAGAAGGGCCTGAAGCTCGGCACCGATGCGAGCCACACCAAGGCCATGAAGAAGAGCCTTGCTAAGGCCCTCTTCGAGAACGACCGCATCAAGACCACCGAGACCCGCGCTAAGGCGCTGCGTTCGGTCGTCGACCCGATCATCACCTGGGCCAAGAAGGGCGACCTGCACTCTCGTCGTCTGGCTATCGCCAAGCTCGGGGATAAGCAGCTCGTTGCCGAGATTTTCGACAAGGCCGCTCAGGGCATGTGGCAGGACCGCAACGGCGGTTACACCCGCATCATGAAGCTCGGTAACCGTAAGGGCGACAACGCTCCTATCGTTATCATGGAGCTCGTCACCGAGCCTTGCACGCCTAAGGCCAAGAAGGCTGCTCCGGCCCCCAAGAAGGCCGCTGCTCCCAAGAAGGTCGAGGCTGTCGAGGAGGCTCCTGCTGAGGAGACCGCTGAGTAGACTTTCTGTCTGCATAGGCTATATTCGAGGGGTACGTTCGCGTACCCCTCTTTTTTTGTCGCAATACCGTTGCTAGTTTGTTGGGAGCGCCCATGACTGCGCCGTCTGATTCCGATTCGACCCCCGAGCTTGACGCCACCCTTGTATTTCGTGTGGCCTATGACGGCTCCTCCTATAGCGGATTTGCCGAGCAGCCGGGCCAGACGACGGTTGCGGGCGAGTTACGCCGTGCAATCGAGACGTTGCTGCGTCGCCCAATCGATCTGACGTGCGCGGGGCGTACCGATGCCGGCGTGCATGCGGTGGCCCAATACATCAGCGTGCCCGTCACGGACGCTGAGCTCGCGTGTACGCGCCGTAGATGGCTGAGGGCTATGGATGCCCTGCTGCCCAAAGATATTGCCATCAACGAGGTCTACAAGGCGCGTAAGGGCTTTTCTGCGCGCTTTGACGCGCGTTCTCGCACGTACACCTATCGTATTGCCGACCGTGACGCGCGACCTGTGCTGTCACGCGGTGCTGTGTGGTGGCATCGCTATCCCCTCGACGTCGATGCGATGGCGGCCGCCTGCCCTGCGCTTTTGGGCGAGCAGGACTTTAAGAGCTTTTGCAAGGTCGCCTCTGCCGTGGGAAAGCCTACGCACCGTTGTGTAATGCGTGCCGAGTTTGGTCATGAGGTCGCCTTTGGCGAGGACATCCTCACGTTTACCATCGAGGGCAACGCGTTTTTACATTCGATGGTGCGAACCATTGTGGGCACCCTCGTCGAGATCGGCATGCATCGCCGCGATCCCGAGTGGATGCGCGAGGTAATTGATGCCTGCGATCGCTCCGTTGCTGGTCCTACGGCGCCTGCATGCGGTCTTACCTTTATGGGCGTGGACTACGACCCAACTGAGCTTGTGGTGCTCGATTAGGGAAGTGACTGCCTGACGGCAATCTTTGTGTGCGGTGCCTGTGGGCGGGGCGTGTGCAACATCTGTTCTTGACGTGCATCGCGACGGGCGACCGCCCGCATTAATTGACGGGGTGTACCATGAACGGCAGTTTGTTACTAGCTGTCGAGAGGACGGAAAACTTGGTTCGACGTGGTTCGCATCCGCGACTTTCGGTGATCCTGATTGTTGAGGGTTCGCCCAGCTATGCGATGCGCGCTCTCGAGAGTGTCCAGAACCAAGACCTCTACGATTTGCAAATTGTCGTCGTTTGCCGCGGTGTGGTAGCTGGTGTGCACCATTCGCTCGAAGTTGCTGCCGGCAGAGACATTCATATTGATTTGATTGATGCTGAGGACCCAGCGCCTGGCGCCTGCCTGCGTGCCGGCTTTGCGGCTTCGCGCGGCTCCCAGATCATTGCGATGAATGCCAATGAGTGGTTTGCGCCGCAGTCCCTTTCGCAGATGGTCGAAAGCTCCTGCGACGATTCGGCTGACATCGTGTTTCCCTCTGTTTCGCTCGATCGCTACGATGTTCACCGCGAGCGTCATTCCCGAGTTTTGGACGCGACATCTGTTTCTGGCGACGAGGACCAGGCGGCTTGCCTGACACAATTGGTTTCCAGTGGTTTAATCCGACAGGCCTCTGGTGTGCTGTATGATCGCACCCTCTTTGAGGCGTGCCTTGCGCATGGCGATGCATTTCGCACGGTGTCTTTTTTGACGTTCGCGCTTTCGCAGGCAAAGCGCGTTTCGGGATGTGGTCGTGCCCGTTTTCACGCAGTGGCGCCGTCGATTAGGGAGACGTTTGACCCCACGATGTTTGCCAGGCTTTCTGATGATATCGGGGCGCTCGACAGGCTTGTCGACTCGCTTGCCGTCGCGGGCGGTAGCGATCAGTTGAAACTGGTCTGCCAGCGGTATTACTACGCCGGTCTGGTCGCCTGCATCGAAAATTTGTGTCTGAGCCCCCATGGGGTGTCTTCAATAGAGCGTTCTGCCCGTTTGCATGATATGCTCGAAGCACAGCGTACCCGTCAGATGGTTGCGGCCCTTAAGGGCAATCATCGTGGCCTAGGGCTGTTCTATGGTTCGATAGCCAGCGCCAAGCCCACGCGGTGTGCGTTGTATACGCATCTGGCGGCCTTTTTCAACCGTTCGGGCGCCAGGACTGTCTAGTAGCGTGATTTTCGAAATAAATTGCATGGAATTGTTTCGAAATGCGTTCTTATTCACTAAAACCTTCAAATAGCGCTAAACTATTCAATCACTAAGTGATTGTCTCCACCATCTTTTGGAGTGAGGTTTTGTATGGCCAAAAAACGCAATGGGCGCCAGGATGCCATTAGAGATATTGTTCGCAATAAGGACGTACGCACGCAGCGCGTTTTGGTAGACGAGCTTCGCGCCATGGGCTTCGATTGCACGCAGGCGACCGTTTCGCGCGATATCGCGGACATGGGACTGCGTAAGCTCCCCGAGGGCATCTACGTCCTTGCCGAGGACCTGCATCTGCAGCGCATGGTTTCCGAGTTGGTTACCGGCGTACTGCGCACCGATAATCTGGTTATGATTAAGGCACAGCCCGGTACGGCTTCTGGTATTGCCGCAGCTGTCGATGCTGCGGAGCTGCCCGACGTGCTCGGCTCGCTTGCCGGCAACGACACGATCTTGGTTATTGCGCAGACGGCCGAGGACGGCGAGCGCCTTGAGGCGCTCATCAACAAGCTGAGTAACTCTCGCAAGTAGGGGAGTAGCGGCACTGCTACTGCGCCGATTGTTGCTATAGGTAATTGCGGCTTATAGGACAAAATGTGTGTCCACGTTGGGGGCATCGGCGCAGGTCGATGCCCCTTTTTCAGCCGTTTAAATTCCGTGCCCGCTTTTAACCGCTCGGACAGAATGTGTGTCCGGTTGCCTATCGTTCCCGCAGGTAGA
>RQBM01000119.1:0-4357 GCA_008668795.1 Collinsella aerofaciens
GCAAGTATATACTTATGAGCGTTTACGACCCAACTCAACTACGCAAGAAGGCACCCAATGGACGCAGTTTTTTCCTTTTTGTTTGGCACCCGCACCGGTTTTGCCATCCTTTTCGCCGGCGGCATCCTGCTGTTTGCGATTCTTGCCTTTGTAATGGAGAAGCGCACCCATAAGATGTACGTCGACCGTGGACCCAAGTCCGAGGACGAGGAAGACAGCTTCTGGGACTAACCTGCCAAAAAGGGACAGGTTTATTTTGGTCGGTTTTATCTGGGCAAACGCCGGCGCCCCGCAACCGGAATCGAGCCGGTTGCGGGGCGCTTTTTGCTAAAGGGACAAAACCGCAGGAAAACCAGCCAAAATAAACCTGTCCCTAAATGGAAGGTTTTACTGAAGGGTGGCGTCGATGGCCTTGACCAGGGCGCTGCGCATGCCGGCATCCTCGAGCGCGATGACGCCCTTGATGGTGGCGCCGCCGGGCGAGCATACGGCATCCTTCATCGCCGCAGGATGCTGGCCAGTTGCAAGCTGCAGCTTTGCCGTACCCAGCACCATCTGGCTCACAATGCGATAGGCATCGGCACGCGGGATACCGTGCTTGACCGCCGCATCGCCCAGGGCCTCGATTGCCATAGCGACAAATGCCGGAGCGCAACCACCCACCGTGCCGCCCACAAACAGCAGGCTCGTATCGAGCTCGACCACCGCACCGAGCTTGCCAAGCAGATCAAGCACCACTGCGCTCTGCTCATCACTAAGCGTGGAAGCCTTCTCGCAAGCGATGACGCCCTCGTCCACCGAAACCGGTGTGTTGGGCACCGTCGAGATATGCGCAACGCCCGGCAGGACCTGCTCCCACTTGGCACTGTCCCAGGTCCAGGCAACCGACAGAACGACCTTTTTGGCAAGAGCATCCTTGAGCGGGGCGAATACCTTCTCGATCATGTACGGTTTGACCGCAGCGACCACGATATCGGATGCGGCGACGACCTCGGCGGCATCGTGGCAGGCGACCATGCCGCGCGCCTCGCAGCGCTCAACCAGTGCGTCGTAGCGACCCGCACAGGCGCACATGTCGCTCGCAGCTACACCGGCAGCGATCCAGCCATCGGCCATAGCGCTCGCCATATTGCCAAAACCGACAAATCCAATCTTCATATCGCATAGTCCTTTCAGACACATTCCTCAAAACGAAAGGTATTGTCCCACGCCATTGTTTCGTATTGCCGACCTATTTGTGATACGGCTCGCCACGGCTGATCTTGCAGGCACGGTAAATCTGCTCTAGCAGCACCACACGCGCCAGGTTATGCGGCAAGGTAATGTGTCCAAAGCTGAGCATCTCGTCGGCGCGGGCGCGCACCTCATCACTCACGCCGTCCGAACCGCCGATTACAAAGGCAATGTCGCTGCTGCCTCGCAGCATAAGATCGTCGAGCCGCGCCGAGAGCTCCTCACTCGAACGCTCCTTGCCCTCGATAGCCAGCAGGATCACATGCGCCCGAGACGGCAATGCAGCAAGAATTGCCGCCCCCTCCTTGTCGCGCGCGGCATCCACGCCGCCCGCCTTAGCCGGGTCGATATCGGCCACCTCGCGGATATCAACCTTGGCATAGGCACCTAGGCGCTTGGTGTACTCAGCGCACGCGTCCTTCCAAAAGCGCTCCTTGAGCTTACCGACGCAAACGACGGTGTATTTCACGCGCGTCTACTCCTTCGAATCGTTTTGAACTTTGCCGGCGGCCAGCATCTGCTCGAACATCGAGGCCGACTGCGAAAAGTCGCTCGGCAGCACGACCGTCGAGGTTTTACCCGTGCGAGCGAACTCCGTCATCATCTCGGACCACTGCGTAAACATGAACAGTTGGTTGGCCTCGTCATTGCCGACACCCGTCTCTTGGATGATCTCGAGCGAATCTTTGATACCCAGCGCGATGGCCT
Organism: Collinsella aerofaciens; assembly: GCA_008668795.1. Classification (GTDB taxonomy): domain Bacteria; phylum Actinomycetota; class Coriobacteriia; order Coriobacteriales; family Coriobacteriaceae; genus Collinsella; species Collinsella aerofaciens_AS. The sequence goes on from RQBM01000119.1 coordinate 1,942, forward strand.
TGCGCTGGTTGGCGATGCCCTCGCCCGCCTTTTCCATTGCCTCGGCCTCGGCGGTCGCCTCGGTGACGCGCTTGATGCGGTCGGCCTCAGCGAGCTCCTGTGCCGCAGCGCGCTTGCGCTGGGCAGCGTTGATGTCGTTCATGGAGTTCTCGACCTCGGTCGGCAGCGCGATTTTGGTGATGAGTGTCGACACGAGGGTGAAGCCGTAGGCAGCCATCTGCTCGGACACGGTGGCATTAACGTCCTTGGCGATGTCATCCTTCTTGGCAAAGACCTCATCGAGTGTGTAGACGGGAATCGAAGAGCGCAGAGCGTCGGTGATGAAGTCACGCATCTGGTCGACGGGCTCCTGCAGCATATAGTAGCTCTTGTAGATGCCCGAATCTGCCGGGCCGGCGCCCATGTCATAGCTCACGTGGTACTGAGCAGAGACCTCAAGGCCGATGGTCACGTTGTCCTGGGTCTTAACGTCGATGCCAAAACCGTTTTTCATGGTGCGCAGACTCACCGTGGCGGCCTTGCGGTCGATCACGGGCACCTTCATGTGGAAGCCCGCGTTGACGATGCGGTTAAACTTGCCCAGACGCTCAATGATCACGGCATGCTGTTGTTCAACGACATAGCAGGCGTTAGGAAGCAGCAGCAACAGGATGATGATGGGAATCAAAAGGCTGGTAAGGGCGGCGATGATACCGGACAACAGCATGGTCTCTCCTCTGATAGGCACACGTTGGCACTAGGATACCCGCACGAAGCAGCAACATGACATCAACAAGAGGCCCATAACAAAAAAGCTCCCATTGCTGGGAGCTCTTTCATTTAATGGTGCGGGCGAAAGGACGTCCGCGTATCCGCTTCGCGGATCCGCACCGGCTTCGGCCGCCTGCCGGCGTCCTCGCCAGCTCGCTAAAAACGCTCCGCGTTTTCTTTACGCTCGCTCCTTCACAGGTTCAAGTCCCTGTGATGGGCCCATAACAAAAAAGCTCCCATTGCTGGGAGCTCTTTAATTTAATGGTGCGGGCGAAAGGACTTGAACCTTCATGGGGTTGCCCCCATACGGACCTGAACCGTACGCGTCTGCCAATTCCGCCACGCCCGCGTGCAGGAATTAGAATAACGGAGCGCCACCACGAACGCAAGAACTATTTTTGAAAAAGTTTGCAGGCATTCTCCCAAGCGGCTTGCGCGATTGCCTCAGCATCCTCGCCGGTACGATCGACACGGTCGTTGACCAGCGTGTTTGCCGTAATGGAGATCATTGCGGGCTCGCATTCAAGACCGCGGATGGGCTCCGGAGCCATATACGGGCAATCCGTCTCGAACAAAATTCGATCGAGTGGGGTTGCCGCAAATGCCTCGCGCACATCGTCGTTGCGCTTAAAGGTGGCCGCACCGCCATAGGCGATATAGCAGCCCAAATCCACAAAGCGCTCCATCGTGGCGCGGTCCTCGCCAAAACAGTGCAGCACACAACCAGCCTGGGGCACACCCACCTCGCGCAGTACGTTGTACGCATCAACGTGCGAGGTGCGCTCCCCATCCGAGTCCTCGTGACGCAGGTGCAGCTCCACCGGCACATTGCGGCGCACGGCAAGCTCGAGCTGGCGCGCCATGCAATCAATCTGCACGTTATGGGGTGCCGGCGCGATATCGTCGTCATAGTCCATGTGATAGTCCAGGCCGATTTCGCCAATACCGGCGCATAAGGGGTCATCAAGTGCGGCAACGACCTGTGCATGAACGTCGTCGGTATAGTCCGGCGCGCCATACGGATGCACGCCGGCAAGATACTTGATCTGCGGGATATCCTGCATCGGAAGAATCTCGCGCACCAGCCAGTCGCTATAGTCCGCCACGCTGCGCTTGTCGGCAATGGGGTCGAACATCGTCACCAACAGGTCGACGCCCGCGGCTTTGGCACGCAGGAGCGTCTCGGGCACATCCTTGCCCCAAAACGAAAGCAGATGTGCATGCGTGTCGGCAAGCGGCGCCAAAGGCACGGGACAAGCAACCGTCTTCTTTTTCTTGGTAAACGTCACGCGTTCGGCATTAGGCATCATGGATTAGCTCCCGGGCCAGACGGACAAAGTCGGCAACATCGAGCGTCTCGGCGCGCGTGGTGGGTGCGATACCGCAAACCTCAAAAGCGGCATCGAGCACGTCCTTGGCAAAACCGTTGGCGCTCATGGAATTGCGGATGGTCTTGCGACGCTGAGCAAATGCAGCATCAATCACGCGGGCCACAAATTCGCGATCGAGTCCTTCGGGTACCACGCCGTCAACACGGTCGATACGCACGACGGCCGAGTCCACGTGCGGCGCCGGCATAAAGCAACGCGGCGGCACCTCAAAGCGACCCGTCACCTGCGCATACAGGCCGAGCTTTGCCGTATAGCCGCCATAGGTCTTGTTGCCC
>RQBM01000074.1:0-17736 GCA_008668795.1 Collinsella aerofaciens
CCGCTACAAACAGGCCACAGGCCTGTTTGCTTAACGCTTCGCGCGCTCACGCGAGTTCGGCACGAAAAAGGGGGCCGCAACCCCCTTGAACGCTCACTTGCATGTATGGTGCCCGAGGCGAGACTCGAACTCGCACGTTGTTGCCAACGGTGGATTTTGAGTCCACTGCGTCTGCCAATTCCGCCACTCGGGCACGTAATGCGTGAGTTAGTTTATCACAGCTTTCTGTTGATTAGTCCGAAAATGGAACTTCAAGCATTTCGATGAGTTCGACCGAGCGGAGCATCTCGCGCCGACGGCATCCGCGTCCGTTAACCGAGGCTTCGCCCATCTGGTTGTCATAGAGATCCTCGCGCATGCCATCGAAAGCAGGCACAAATTCAGCCTGGAATCGATTGTTGGCCACCATGCGCCACGGGTCGAGATTGCCAAAGTAGTGACGACGACGCCACTCCTCCCCCATCCTGCGTGCCGAGGAACCAAACGATACGTCGGCGTTAAGCCAACCGGTCTGTGGAGTATAGAACTCAGCCCAATCGTGCGGCCCCACCGAATCGGGCGCAACATACAGGCCGCTCTGCCAACGGGCAGGAACGCCCGCAATGCGGCACATGGTGATAAACGTGAGCGCCATAACGCCGCAATCGCCGCGGAGCGAGTGCACACAGTCATCGGCAATAGATCCCAAAAGCAGGTACGGTGGCTGATAGCGATAGTCGACATGCTGTGTCAGGTAATCATAGATAGCACGAGCGCGATCGAGCGGATCATCGAGCCCGCCAATAACACGCTCCGTCAACTGTCGCAGGTACGGCGTAAACACAATGTGCGGACGGTCCTCGGAAGTGTCCTCGGGCAGCGGCGTGTCCATGCACGGATGTGCCGGAAGCTCGCCCCCATAGATATCGCGATATGCGGCATCGATTTGATAACGATAGGTCACGGAGAACGAGCGATCGGTCGAGGAGACCCATGAGGCGGTACGCGCCGAGACGTTCGCAGGGGCAATGGCCCCCTCAGGCGTCATATCGAGAATCTCGATCTGAGACTGCTGGCGGCAAGTAGCGGCAACAGGAAGCCATGCGCGAACGGTCTCCCCCTCCAGGGCGCCGGGGACAGACACGCACGCTTTAAGCGTAATGGTACGGGACAGCCCGCCCTGCGATTCCATCTCCTTAAGCATCTGGTTGCGCAGCGCTATGCCATCCGTAGAATCGGGGCACAGCCCCGGAACCTCCTTGGAATACACGCGCAAAGAATCAAGGAAATTGTCGAGGACAAATAGCTCGCCATCGATAAAACGCCAATCAATACGCTTGCGGTCGATCAGGTCGTCAAACTGCTCATCGGTAAACTCGGGCCACTCTTCACGGATCATCTCAATAGCCTGGTCCCGCGACACCGAAAAATGAAGCGGGGTCTCGATCATGCGATAGCGCTCGGCACGAACGCAGGCAGCCAACGAGGGATCGGGATTCTGCTCCAAAAGACGGTCGCAAGACGCAACGGCCTGCGTCAGATATCCAGCATCCTTGAGACGAAGGATCTCGGGCGGCAATCCAATATCGAGATGACGAAAATCATCGTCGCAAACCTCAACAGAGCACCCAACGGGACCCTCGGCAACAACCTTCCCGTCAGCAGGCAAAATATCAATAACAGCCATAACCACTCCCACGTAGATCGACAACCTGAGCCCATTTTACCGACATGAAAACAAAGCCCCAACCAAGGAGCCCCGCACGCCGATAAACGGTACCTAGGTACCTATTTAATTATCTTAGCCCCGTAACCCTGCGGCGTTAAACGAAGGAAGCCCCGTCCCCCGGAACTGTTTCCTTGGCGCGACTTCTGGCAAAGCCAGTAGCCATCTTAATTCAGCCCAGTAACCCTGTAGCAAGTTAACGAAGGAGGCCCCGTTTCCCCGGAGCTGATTCCGTCGCGCGACTTCTGGCGAAGCCAGGTGAGCGCGAGGGAAACAGCGTAGGGGAAACGGGGCCTCCGGCGGGAAGTTAAACCGCTACTTACGCCTTGTTGACGGAGCCAAACTCCTCCATGAGCTCCTTGGTGCGGGCAACGATGTTGTCGCGACCAGGCTTGAGGAGCTTGCGGGGGTCAAAGCCCTTGCCCTGCTGATCCTTGCCAGCCTCGATGTACTCACGGACGCCCTTGGCGAAGACGAGCTGCAGGTCGGTGTTGACGTTGATCTTGGAGATGCCCAGGGAGATGGCCTTCTTGATCTGATCCTCGGGGATGCCGGTGCCACCGTGCAGGACGAGGGGCAGGTCGCCGGTCTGGGCCTTGATCTCGCCCAGGCGCTCGAAGGAAAGGCCAGCCCAGTCGGCGGGGTACACGCCATGGATGTTGCCGATGCCGCAGGCGAGGAAGTCGACGCCCAGGTCAGCGATCTGCTTGCACTCAGCAGGATCAGCGAGCTCACCGCTGGAGGTCACGCCGTCCTCGGTGCCGCCGATGCCGCCGACCTCGGCCTCGATGGACATGCCCTTGGAGTGGGCAAGCTCAACGAGCTACTTGGTGCGATCGAGGTTAAGCTGGAAGGTCTCCTCGTGAGAGCCGTCATACATGATGGACGTGAAGCCGGCCGCGATGCACTTGAAGCAGTCCTCGTAAGAACCGTGATCGAGGTGAAGGGCGACGGGAACGGTAACGCCCGTGGCCTCGACGGCAGCCTTGACCATGTCGGCGCAGACCTTGAAACCGCCCATCCACTTAGCGGCACCGGCGGTGCACTGAAGGATCAGCGGAGACTTGGCCTCCTCGGCGGCCTGGAGAATAGCCAGGGTCCACTCGAGGTTGTTAGTGTTGAAGGCACCGAGAGCGTACTTGCCGGCCTCGGCCTTCTTGAGCATGTCTGCTGCGTTGACGAGCATAAAAGAAACCTCCTGTAAGGTTGCTCCGATAACGCCTGAGATTTTACCACGGCATACCCTAGATAAACGTTCGTTTGTTCACGAATATGGGTACTTTAGCGAATTTTTATACCGCCTGCCGCCCCAGAACGGCCGTTGACGAGTTTGGGGGTTGACGTTATTGTCAACCCCCAAATACCAACCAGCTATACGATTACCAAAGACGCGAGCTCAAGCATGATGGGCATGGTGACAAGTGACAGAATCGTCGACAGCGTCACCAAACCGATTCCAAACTTATAGTTGCCACCGTATTTCTCGGACAAGATAGCCGCGAACGACGCGACAGGCGCACCGAGAGCGATGAGCATCGTAAGGCGAATCTTGGCATCAACCCACGGGAAGAGCGCCAAGATACCGACAACGATCGCCGGGATGATGACAAGTCGCACCAAGCTGACGAGATAGGCCTTTTTGCTCGTAACGACAGCGCGTATATCGCTCTGCGCCAAATAGGCTCCAAGCACAAGCATCACAAGACCCGTATTGAGCGCACCCAGGTCATCGAGGATCGTCGCCATCAACGCGGGCGGATGGATTGAAAAGAAAAAGCAAACAAGACCGACCAAGATCATGATGAGATTGGGGTTAGTGATGCAGTTTTTAAACGACATCTGGCTCTTATCGCCCGAAACCAACCATACGCCATACGTCCAAATGAAAAACGTGAGGCATGAGACCCCAATGGAGAGATAGAAAACGTATTCGGACCCAAACACACCCATAACAATGGGAACCCCGATAAAGCCGCTGTTGGAAAAGATGGCGCCGTAACGGGCGACGCCATCCTCTTTTTTAAAGAACAGACGCGTGAGCGGAATCGAAATTAGTGTGACCACAACGGTAAGCACGAAGCAGAATCCCGCATCGCGAATCATGTTGGGGTCGAAGTCGACCATAAGGGTTCTCAGCGTAATGCAGGGATACGCCACGTAGATGACGACATTGGCCATCTGGCTCGTACCCTTACGGTCGATAATCTTCATGCGGTAGAGAGCATAGCCAATCGCCATCAAGATAAACATGATGACAATCTGATTGATAAGCGCGGCAACCGCTCCTCCCATTACAGCTCCTCGCCGTTGGTCTCAATAACTTTCTTGTACCAGTAGAAGCTCTTTTTACGCGAGCGCTCCATAGTGCCGCTGCCGTCATCATGTTTATCGACGTAGACAAATCCGTAGCGTTTGGCCATCTCTCCATCGGCATTGCTCACCAGGTCGATGCAGCCCCAAGGCGTGTACCCCCAGACCTCAACGCCATCCTTGATGGCCTCGGCCATAGCCTTGATGTGGTCACGCAGGTACTCGATACGATAGTCATCGTCGATGGATCCATCCGGGTTGACCTCATCGCGGCAGCCGAGGCCGTTCTCAACCACCATAATGGGGATTTGATAGCGCTCGTACACCTGGTTGAGCATGATACGAAGACCCATGGGGTCGATTGGCCACTCCCACGCAGTCTCTTTAAGATAGGGATTCTTGGCGCCGCCGAGAAGGTTGCCGCTCGTCTCCTCGGCAGGATCGGTGCTTGCGCACTGGCTCTGATAGTAGCTGTGCGTATAGAAATCGACTGTACCTTCTTTGAGAATCTTACGGTCCTCGTCGGTAATATCGAGCGTCACGCCCTCCTCATCCCAGATGCGCTGGGCAAAGTAGGGGTACTCGCCGCGTACTTGAACATCGGAACAGTAGTAGTTGCGATACTGGTTACGCTCGCGGGCAAGTTCGACGTCTGCAGGGTTGGGCGTGAGCGGATAGGCCAGCATGTAGGCGATCATGCAGCCCATCTTGTTATCGGGGTCAATCTCGTGTCCCGCCTTGACCGCAAGAGCGCTTGCGACAAACTGATGGTGCAGTGCCTGCAAACGCTTCTGCGGGTTATCTTTCTGATGGCGCAGGTCAAAGGAGCCCGGATTGAGAATGCCGAGACTCATGTAGTTACCAAGGGACATCATGCCGCAATTGATCTCGTTGAACGTGAGCCAGTAGCGGCACTTACCCTTGAAATGCTCCATGGCGGTCTTGGCATACTTCACATAGCAGTCAATAGCCTCGCGCGAAGCCCACCCGTCCACCTTCTGGCACATGGCAAAGGGCATCTCGTAATGACTCAGTGTAACGAGTGGCTCGATGCCGTACTTATGGCACTCGTCCATCACGCGATCATAAAACGCGAGACCAGCCTCGTTGGGCTCATCTTCGAATCCCGTTGGGAAGATGCGAGGCCAGTTCATCGAGAAACGAAAGACTTTGAATCCCATCTCGGCAAGCAGGGCGATGTCCTCTTTGTAGTGATGGTAGAAATCGACACCATCGTGACAGGGATAGAGTTTATTGGGGTCGAGCTCGGGCGTGATTTCGCGCGGGTGGTGATGGTTGCCGTTGGTGGCCATATCCATGCAACTCGGACCCTTGCCGTCTACATCCCAGGCTCCTTCGAACTGATTGGCAGCAGTCGCGCCGCCCCAAAGAAAGTCTTTAGGAAAAATACCCATGGTCGTCCTCTTTTCTATAGGAAACGGGCCGTCGTCGCGACGGCCCTTATATCTGTTGAAGGAAAACTAGTCGAGGTCAGCGCCGTTGGTGGCGATAACCTTCTGGTACCAATCGAAGCTCTTCTTCTTAGAGCGCGCGTAGGTACCGTTGCCCTCATTGTCGAGGTCGACATAGATAAAGCCGTACCGCTTATCCATTTCGCACGTCGACATCGAAACCAGATCGATGCACCCCCACGGGGTATAGCCCATCACGTCGACGCCTTCCTCGATAGCGGCACCGATAGCCTTGATATGCTCACGGAAGTAATCAATGCGATAGTCATCGTCAATCGTGCCGTCTTCGTTGACTTTGTCGTAGGCACCGAGGCCGTTCTCGACGATGAAGAGCGGCTTATGGTAGCGATCCTGCATGTCGATCAATGCGTAGGTGAGGCCATCGGGGTCGACCTGCCAGCCCCAGTCAGAAATGGGCAGGAAGGGATTCTTGACGCCCGTAGCAAGGTTTCCGCCAACCTTCTCGCGCTTATCCGCATCAATAGAGTCAACCATCGACATGTAATAAGAGAACGAGACGAAGTCGACCGGATACTGCTTGAGAATAGCCTCGTCGCCCATGCCAAACTCAACGTGGATGCCGTTGCGTTTCCAATAGTTGAGCACATGCTGCGGATACTCGCCGAGCACCTGGACATCGCTATAGAAGTAGTTATCGCGGTTGTCCTTCTGCGCAAGCAGCATGTTTTTGGGATTGCAGTTCTCGGGATAGGTAAGGGTGCGCGTGACCATGCAGCCCATCTGAGCACTGGGAACCATCTCGTGCAGCATCTTGGTGGCAAGGGCACTCGCCACAAATTGATTGTGCACGCACTGGTAGATAAGCTCCTCGCGCTTATCCTCGGGATAGCGCTCGGTGCAAACGCCAATTGTGGTCCAGGGGTGGCGGAACACAGAGTCGATCTCGTTGAACGTGAGCCAATAGGTCACGTACTTGCCAAACTCACGAAAGCAGACCTCGCAGAAGCGCAAGAAGAAGTCGATGACCTCGCGCTTGCCCCACCCATCGTAGTGATTTGCCAGATAGAGCGGCATCTCGTAGTGATGAAGCGTCACAAGCGGCTCGATGCCCGCATCTTTCATGGTACGGAACAGATCGCAGTAGTAGTCGATACCGGCCTGGAGCGGCTCTTCCTCTGTCCCTGTGGGGAACAGGCGGGTCCACTGAATAGATACGCGCAGTGTCCTGAAGCCCATCTCCTGGAAAAGCGCAATGTCCTCCTTGTAGCGATGGAAGAAGTCGATGCCGTGACGCTTGGGGTACACATGGGTATCGGTCGAGGCCTCGGCCTCCCTGATCTGCTCATCGGTGATCCCGTGCAACGCCGCGTAATCCTTTTTGTCAACCTTAGGCTTATAGGTGGTGCAGTCGGCGACCGAAAGGCCCTTGCCGTCAACATCCCAAGCACCCTCGCACTGGTTGGCAGCAGTGGCACCGCCCCACAAAAAGCCTTCGGGGAACACGTAGCTCATAGTTATCTCCTTAGTTAAAAAGAAGGGCACGGCGCTCCCGTGCACCGCGCCCCTCGAAGTTACAGGCAGATTATCGGACAGCCGATAGGTGTAGTCATTAGGCCTGAGCAGCCTCTTCCTGCTCCTTCTTGGCCAGCTTGCTGTTGGCGAGGACGAAGGGGATCCAGATGAGGACGCCCACGACGAGTTCGACGAGCTGAACCACGACGCCCTGCCAGCCATGACCGACAAAAGCGTTGAGAAGAATGGGCACACCGAAGGGAACGTCGACGGTGTTGCAGGGCAGGAAGCCGATAGAGGTTGCAAACATGGCAATGGCAACGCAGATACCGGAACCAAAAGCAAACGGAATTGCGTAGATCGGGTTCAAGACCAGAGGGATACCGAAGACGACGGGCTCGGAGATGCCGCAGATGCCAGGCAGGAAACCGAGCTTAGCGATAGCCTTTTCCTCATCGCGCTTGGAGCACAGGAAAATAGCGATGATGAGGCAGAGGGTCATACCGGCGCCACCGGGAGCAACGAAGCAGTTCCAGAAACCCATGGTGAACGGAGAATCGGGCATGGTGCCAGCGGCAAGGGCGGCGGTGTTGGCGGCGATTGCAGCATTGAACATGGGGTTGCGCACCGGGGAAACAATGAGACCGCCATGGATACCGAGAACCCAGAAGAGCTGGGACACGACAACGATGATGACAACGCCAGCCGGAGTCTTGAAGGCCGCCTCGAGCGGAGCCTGCATAAGGCCGTAGATCCAGTCGTTGATGTAGGAGCCGGTAAGGGCCTGGAAGCCAAGGCCGAAGATAGCGCTCACGACGAGGACAATAAAGACCGGGATCATAACGTTGAAGGACTGGGAGATACCAGAGGGAACCGAAGGAGGCATCTTGATCTTGATCTGGTCGATCTTAGAGAGCCAGCAGAAAAGCGAACCGAACACAACGGCCGTGATCATGCCGACAAAAAGACCTTGAGCGCCCATCTGAGTGGTAAGCAGACCAGACACCGGAGCCTCGAGAGCCGTGCCGGCACCGTCGACCTTGATGGAGGTGCAAATCATGGAAATGTAGGCCGCCACGGAAACGAGTGCGGTCGGATACTCCGGAGCCTTCTTGGCGCGAGCCAGGTAAAGGCCAATCAGGAAAGTAATGGGCACCGTCATGAAGGACATGGTGCAGTAGTTGATGGCGGAAAATGCCGGCTCAAGCCCCGCGAGCGCGGGAACCCATTGCGCAAGCCCCGTCGTGGTGGAAGAGACCAACGTCTTGAGCAGCGTGCCCATAGAGCCCACGATAACGAAGGGCATAAACGCGGTAAAGGCATCCTTGATTGCGGAGAGATATACGTTGTCGCCTACTTTTTCTGCGACAACCATCATCACATCTTCGAATTTCTCGGAGAAAGCCATATGATGTACCTGCTTTCGAAAGTTAATGACGTGCTTTCGGATGTAGGCCGCTGTCGAGTGCTAGTCGCACAGCGGCGATTTTTGGGCTATAGAGCCCTTATGCCTTGGCGACCAGGTCCTCCGCCTGCTTGAGGACCTTGGCGCCATCGCAGCTGCCGTAGGCAACTGGATCGATTACGGCAACGGGAGCTTTGCCGTCAACGACTTTGGTGAGCTTGCGCTGAAGATGGCGGACCTGCGGGCCAAGCAGCAACACGTCAAAGTTTCCAAGTTCCTCGGCAACCTGACCTTGCTCGACGGCCCAGATCTTGTAATCATCCTTACCCTGGGCCTTGGCGGCCTCTTCCATCTTGCTCACAACAAGCGAGGTGCTCATACCAGCACAGCAAGCCAACATGATGTTCATAACGGACTCCTTTCAAAAGCGCTCGTCTTGGGCGCTTGATTGACCAAACTCGGTATTATTGGGCTATTTGCCCTCGTACTTATCGCGATAAAGCTCGATAAAACGCTCAGCAAAATCACTCGCCATGATGGCCATCGTCAGATGATCCTCGGCATGGATCAAGATGATGTTGATATCAACCTCGTTGCCGTTTGCTTCGGCCTGAGTGAGCTCGAACTGCATCTTGTGGGCAGCGCCCATCTCGGACTGCGCCTCGGCGAGCTGTTTCTCGGCCTCTTCGAAATCGCCATCATGGGCGGCGTCGATTGCCATGAGCGCGGCAGACTTGGCGTTGCCCGCATGCAGGATGATTTGAAGGGCATTTTCATATTTGCTCTCGTCCATCGGTGTCTCCTTCTACTCGTTGTTGTCTGTTTTTCCATACATATTCAAAAGCTTGACGACGGTCTCCCATCGTTGGTTGTCGACAAGCTCCTGGATAGCCTCTTTGCTGGTAAGCATCTTGGCCATACTGCGGTAGAAACGGTCAAGCTTCTTGTCCTTAGCCTTTGAGACTGATACTAGAAAGACCGCCCGCACCGCCTGCCCGTTCCATTCGACCGGCTCGCGCAGCAGCCCAACGCAAACAAACGTCTCGTCCGTCACCGCTTTGACCGAATGGGGCATAGCGACCTGATTGCCAAAACTCGTTTGCGCGAGTTCCTCGCGACGCATGACCAGCTGCTTAAACTCATCAGGCACGTTACGAAAAGCAGCGACCTGCTCGCAAAGAATCGAGATGGCCTCGTTCTTGTCTGCCGCAACTATATCGGAGACAAAAAGGTCAGCCGAAAAATAAGGTGCAAGGTCACCGGTAACATTTGCACCGGCAAGAATCTCACGAACATCGTGCATATCATCGGCATCAAGAAAGAAGCTCACCTCGCGCACGGGCACCGGAAGCGCTCGATGCAGGGGCACCGTGGTAAAAACGTAATCAATACCCGTCATATCAATACTGTCGATATGGGAGGCATCGCAGGTCACGATCTTGTCCACGAGAGCACCGAACTCTTGGCGGTATCGGTACTCGAGGAGCTTGGCGCTTCCCTGTCCGCTCGCGCACACCACGAGGATATTCTTACGCGGGACTTCGCTCTTCTGGCGCTCAAGCGCCAAGGCGAAGGCGAGGGCGATATAGCCGATCTCGTCATCGGAAAGACGGCTACCGTAGTGCTCGGCGAGGATGACCGACGAATCGAGTGCCATCGAATACGCGAGCGCGAAGCGCTCCTTGATATCGGCAAGCAGCGGGTTATCGATATGCATGCGATATTTGAGACGCACGGCAAGCGGAACGATATGACGTGCGAGGTTCATGCGGAGCTCAAGATCGCCACGGAAATCAAAGTGATAGGAATCCCAGATGCACTCGAGCATCTCGGTGACCACGTCCCAAACCTCGTCGGAAATTACGAGACCTTCATCGACACCATCAGGACTAGCATACAGAGACTGCTTGCCCGCAAGGTGAATGGCGATATAGGCAACTTCCTCCTCTGGGAGCCGAATGTCGAAAGCCTTCTCGATACCCAAAGCCACACACCCGGCCACCGCAAACTCACGCGCTGTACGTAACTTCTCAATATGTTCGGCTTCGAGCGGAACGTAGCAGTGCTCGCGAATTCGCCAAATGGCGACTGCGATATGAACCAGCAGGTTTTGATAGGCCGCCGAGTTGATTTGGAAGCCTTCCTCGGCAATGACCTCATTAACACAGGTGGCAATCGTGTCGAGGGCCACCTGGTTCTGAAAATCGTTCTCACGGTGCTCTGCAAGCTTGTCGAGCGTAAGGCTTGCCAGGCAGAGACGGCGCGACATCTCCGAGCCGCTCACGCGAATCCCGTAATGGGGACGCCGTTCAAGCGTGAGATCGAACTTAGCCAGCTGCGTCTCAACCCGCTTAAGATCGCCTGAAATAGCATTGCGGGATACATAGAGGATCTCCGAAAGATCGTCCAAGGTGATCCAGTCGACGCGACTCAACAGGTCGTTCAGCAAGTACTCAACGCGTCCCTCGCTCGTAGAGGGAATTGACTTGAGACCCCCATTGGATGCATCGTCCTTGATCGAGCGGTATGCGTCGCAATCGATGATATTGAGGGTATAACCCCCGCCACGGCGTTTATGGATATGGGCCTGAGGCTCGAGGACAGCGTTGAGCTTCTTGACATAAGTACGAATCGTGCGATCGCTCACGCCAAACTCTTCGCAAAGACGAGCGGGCGAAACGTCGGGATTAGCCTCTATGTAGTCAAGTACTTTTTGAACCTGTGAATCTAACACCAGCGTTTCACCTCCCCGCATCTATCCGACAATTAGAAAGATACAAGGTTTATGAAAGGCGTTCCACAATCTCGATTTCCCCAGAAGTCGGAAGTCTCTTGGGTGGAAACGGAAACCTGTCTAGCTCATGAACGGGTTGCACATGAGTTCACGCGCCATAGTGGTCGAGGGACCGTGGCCAGTCAAACAAACAGTATCGGGCGGAAGCATGTGGACGAGCTTGGAAAGTGAGCGCATGATCGCCGCCTCGTCGCCGCCGGCAAGATCGGTGCGGCCGTGGCTGCCCGGGAACAGCGTGTCGCCAACAAAGGCGATGTTTCCCTGCTCGGTGGCGGCGAACAAGACAATGCCGCCCGGCGTGTGACCGGGCGTCTCGATTACCTGTAGGCAAATGTCGCCGAGCTCAATGATATCGCCCTCGGCAAGCAGCCGCGTCGGCTCACCCGGATCGGTCGTCTCGATGCCCCACATCGCTCGCTGCTCCTCGATATTCGCCTGCGGCACAGCCGCGTCCTTGCCACACAGCTCGTACAGCGCGTCAGCGCCAACGGCGGCCCGAACTCCAGCGACACCGCCAACATGGTCGGCGTGACCGTGCGTGCAAACGGCGCCGAGCACCTGCACATCGGGGTGTTCGGCTCGAATATGCTCCGCCAGGCGTTCGCCTTCCCATGCGGGGTCGATAATCACGCACTCATTGTCCGAAATAACAGCATAGCTATTGGTCTGAATGGGACCGTTTACGAGTGTCTCGATCTCGACCGATCCCTTGGGAGTTAAATCCAAGGACACAGCACTCATGTCCCTCTCCTCTCTATAGAACTCGAGGCATCAAACGATGCCTCGAGTGTAGCGATTATCGATAATGTGACACGTTCGTCGCGACTAAACGCGGCGCTTAAGCTGGGCTCCACCCTCACCGGGCATCAGGCGGCGCGCGTCGTAGACCGAGTCAACGCTGCTGATGGAGGCCAGCAGCGGATCCAGACCACTCGCGTCCGAGATCTCGACCATAAAGCGCAGGGTTGCAATACCCTCACGGTTCGTCGACGTGGCGGCAGAAAGGATATTGCCGCCCGCATCGCCAATGGCAATGGTGACATCCTTGAGCAGGCCCATGCGGTCCAGGCACTCGACCACGATCTCGACCTGGAAGAGGGTGTCGGCAGCGCCGTCCCACTCCACTTCGATCATGCGCTCGGGATGCTCCATAAGACCCTTGACGTTGGGGCAGTTGGCGCGATGCACCGAAACGCCACGACCGCGTGTGATGAAGCCGACGATGTCGTCGCCCGTCACGGGGTTGCAGCAATGAGCCAGACGGACCAGTAGGCCGCTGTTGCTCTCGCCCTTGACGATAATGCCGTTACTGGCGCTCTTGCCGCGCTTTTGCGGCTTGCGGTTGGAGCCGCGAGCAGGCTGCTTCACGACCTCGGCGATAGCCTCGGCCTTGGTGAGCTGTTCCTCGGGCTTGGGGTCCAAGATTTGCTCGACCTTATTGCCCACAGCGCGCGGGGCAACCTTGCCGGCGCCGACGGCGGCAAACAGGTCCTCGAGCTGCTTGAAGTTAAACTGCTCCGCCACGGCGTTGAGCGCACGCGTCGAACGCGGCGTAGAAATGCCATAGCCACGCTTACGCAGGTCCTTGGCCAGCATATCGCGACCAGCAGCAGCGTCGTCGTCCTTGGTCGCAGCGGCAAAATAGCGGCGGATCTTTGACTTGGCGGAAGGTGTCTTGACGATTTTGAGCCAATCACGCGACGGCTTGGAACTCTTGTTAGTCAGAATCTCGACACGGTCACCCGTCTTAATCTCGTGCGTGAGCGGAGCCACCGCACCGTTGATTTTGGCGCCGACGCAATGGTTTCCCACCTCGGTGTGAACGGCGTAGGCAAAGTCGAGCGGCGTGGAGCCGGCACGAAGCGCCATGACCTCGCCCTTGGGCGTAAAGACAAAGATCTCCTGGTCGAACAGATCGACCTTCAGCGAGTGCAGGTATTCCTTGGCGTCGGTGATCTCATCAGACGCAGCCCAATCGAGCGAATGTTTGAGCCAGTTAATCTGGTCGTCCAGACGCTGGGCATCATTGGTCTTAGACGCAGAGGATCCGCCCGACTTCTTATATAGCCAGTGGGCGGCAATGCCGTACTCGGCCTGCTCATGCATCTCGTAGGTTCGAATCTGAATCTCGAGCGGGCGAGCCGTGGGACCGATGACCGTCGTGTGGAGCGACTGGTAGTTATTGACCTTGGGCATGGCGATATAGTCTTTAAAGCGGCCGGGCATGGGGTGCCACAGCGTGTGCACCGCGCCGAGCGTGGAGTAGCAATCGCGCACCGAATGCGTGATGACGCGCAGTGCCACCAGGTCGTAGATCTCGGAGAATTCCTTGCCCTTGCGCTTCATCTTTTGGTAGATGGACCAATAGTGCTTGGAACGGCCGTTGATCTGGAAGTCTTCCAGGCCAATGCGGTTGAGCTCGTCGGTGAGCGTCTTGATGGTCTCGGCCAGATAGCGCTCACGGACCTCGCGCGACTCCGCCACCATGCGCGCGATGCGCTGGTAGGCATCGGGCTCCAGGTAGAAGAAGGACAGGTCCTCGAGCTCCCATTTAATGGAGCTCATGCCCAGACGGTCGGCCAGGGGCGCGTACACGTCCATGGTCTCGCGAGCCTTAAACAGGCGACGGTCCTCACGCAGGGCGGCAAGGGTGCGCATGTTGTGCAGACGATCGGCAAGCTTAACGATAATGACGCGGATGTCCTTGGACATGGCGAGGAACATCTTGCGCAGCGTGAGGGCCTGCTTCTCGTCCATGCTGTCGACTTCGATGTTGGTGAGCTTGGTCACGCCATCGACGAGCTCGGCCACCGTATCGCCAAACAGGCCGGAAACATCGGCAAGCGAGGTCTCGGTATCCTCGACGGTATCGTGCAGCAGCGCGGCGCACACCACGTCACAGTCCATCTTGAGGTCGGCCAAAATGATGGCAACCTCGACGGGATGGTTAATGTACATCTCGCCCGAACGGCGCTTTTGGTTGCAGTGCTTCTCGGCGGCAAAGCAGTAGGCCTGCTCCACCTTAGAGAAGTCGTCCT
The DNA here is from genome assembly GCA_008668795.1 of Collinsella aerofaciens. GTDB lineage: Bacteria > Actinomycetota > Coriobacteriia > Coriobacteriales > Coriobacteriaceae > Collinsella > Collinsella aerofaciens_AS. Next base: position 14,198 of record RQBM01000074.1, read on the forward strand.
CATTCATATATTTGAGGCACAGGCGCTCCAGCTTGTCGTAGCTGTCCGCCATAATCTCGGGCGGCAGCTCATCGGCATGCTTATAGTGCTCCATCTCCGAAAAAGGCTGGAGGGTGGAATCATGGGCGGTACGGGCTGCGGCATCCATCGAGGTCCCCTTCCCCTAGGCCCGCGGAACGATCGGGCGGTTAACTTTGGCTAGCATATCAGAAGCGCACGAATCGAGCGCCCAGCTCCGAAAAGCCGAGAACTCCATGCGCGAGCGTAAGCCCTCCAAATAGCGAATCGACCTGCTCAATTGCACGCGGCCGGGGTTTTCGGCCATCGCGATACGACGGGTGTCGTCAAACCCCGAAACGCGACAGAAACCAAGCTCTTCGAAGATTCCCAAGCCGCTTTCCACCGAGCGCTCGTCGACCGGCGTGCGCGCATCGATGGCAAGGCACATCTGCGCGATGTCGATATCGCTCGCGCTAAAGGAATCGTCCCCGGTCTTGCCGCGGTTGGAGCGCCACATGGTCTGCAGCGCGCGATAGAGCGTGACAAGTTCGTCGCGCTCGGGCGCATAGCAGTCGAGCAGGCGCTCGTTAATGCGGGCGTCGCGCGACGAATAGAGCAGATGAATCACGGCGGGCTGGCCATCGCGACCGGCGCGGCCGCTCATCTGGTTAAACTCAATGCCGCCAAACGGCATGTGATAGAGCACGACATGGCGAATATCGGGAAGGTTGACGCCCTCGCCAAAGGCAGATGTCGAGACGATGCAGCTGAGGCTGCCGTCTCGAAACGCCTCCTCTACGCGATGGCGGTCGGTGCGCGTAAGGCCCGCGTTGTAGAACGCAATACGGGTCGCACAGTCGGGAACGCGTTTGCGCAGCGTCTTGGCAAGCGCCACGGACTGATCACGCGAGTTGACGTAGATGACGGTCTTCTCCCCCGTCGCGACGATGGACACCAAGCGGTTTTCGCGGCTCGCAAGGTCTCGGTCGTCCTCGAGCTGCAAGTTCTCGCGCACGGTCTCGTCGACCACCGTACGGGTAATCGGCAGCACGCGGGCAAGCTCCGCCACGACCGGAGCCGTCGCGGTGGCCGTCGCCGCCATAACGACCGGATCGCCCAGGGCCTTGAGGATATCGGGCATGTCGAGATAGGCGCTTCGGTCGCCGCCCTTGGCAAGACCGGCATGATGCGCCTCGTCAATGACGACAAACCCGATACGCCCCGAGCGCGCAAAGCGGTCGCGGTGAATGGACAGGAACTCTGGCGTCGTGAGCACGATACCGGTGCGGCCCGAAGCCAGGCCGGCAAACACGTCATCGCGCGCTGCCTCCACGGTCTCGCCGGTCAACACGCCCACGCCAATGCCGAGCGCAGCCATCGTCGACGAGAGGTGATAAGCCTGGTCGGCAACGAGCGCGCGCAGCGGATAGACAAAGATGCTCGCACGCCCGCGAAGGACCGCCTCGCGCGCGGCATGCACATGGAAGATAAGAGACTTGCCGCGCCCCGTTCCCATAACGGCCAGAACACTTTGGTGATCGGCCAAGGCGTCGAGCGCCTCGACCTGCGCGCGGTGCGGCTGGTTCGATCCGATAAAGCTATGGATAAGCGAGCGCGTCAGCTCGGTATAGGAAAGCTGGGCGAGCGTTTGGCGCTTGCGGGACTCCAGACGAAGACCGGCGTCCGCAGGCTCCACGCCGCGGCGAAGCTCACATGCCGGGTCGTCAACGCTGGGCGCCGTGGTATCGCGGACCAAGACATCCTTGATCATGAGCTTGGGCTTTACGCGACCTTGCCAATGCTCGGCCACGGCCTCGAACACCAAATCGACGGCGCTATCGCAATTGATGAGCTTATCGATCTGCGGCACGCGGAACATAATGGCCGGCACACTCGCGGCGCCATCGGTCGCCACAAAGCGCATGTGCTCGCCGGTTTTGCCCACCACGGCGCGATCGCACATCGTCACGCCCTCGGCGGCCAGAAGCGGCACCTTATTGCCCTGGCCAAACGGCTCAAGACGGGAAATCTGCTCGATGGTCTCGATATTTAGCTCGGAGAGGTCAACGATGGCGGCGACCTCGTCAGTGTCCTCAAAGTCCTCGGCGGGAAGCTCCGATAGCACGGCCGAAAGGCGACGGCGGAACTCATCGAGCTTGGACGCCTCGATGGTCACGCCCACCGCACCGGCATGCCCGCCGCGACGAATCAGCAGGTCGGAGCAGCGTTCTACGGCGTCGAACAGGTTGACTTTGCCCACCGAACGACCCGAACCGCGAGCGATACCGTCTTCGATCGAGAACAGCAGCGCCGGCACGTGATAACGGTTGGTCAGACGGCTCGCCACGATGCCCTTGACGCCCTCGTGCCAGCCCTCGCCACCCACGACGATTGCGCGCCCACCGTCATAAGTCTCCTCGACCTTTGCCATGGCATCGCGCGTAAGCTCGGCCTCAATCTCGCGGCGTTGGCGATTGATTTCCTCGAGCTCGGCGGCAAGCGCGCTCGCTTCGATGGGGTCGCGGGCAAGCAGCAGGTCGAGCGCCAGCTTGGGATCGGCCATGCGGCCGGCAGCATTCAGACGAGGGATGAGCGAAAACGACAGGCCGTCGGCCGTAATGGTAGAAAGGTCGGCCTTGGCAAGTGCGGCAAGCGCGATATAGCCGGGGCGGGCCGTCACGCGCATCTGCTGGATGCCCTCGGCGACCAGTGCGCGATTCTCGGGCGTGAGCGGCATCATGTCGGACACGGTGCCCAACGCCGCGACCTCTATCAGCGAACGCCAATACGACGGCTTGCCCAAACGCTCGCCCAGGACTTGCACCAGCTTGAGCGCCACGCCGGCACCGGCAAGCTCGCGCGAGGGACCCTCGTCCTCGAGCTTGGGGTCGGTCAGGGGCACGCCCTGCGGCACCTGGTCGGACGGCTCGTGATGGTCCGTGACCACCAAATCGATCCCCAGGCTCTCCAGATAGGAGACCTCTTCCTTGGCGGCAATACCGTTATCGACGGTCACGATCAGGTTGGGTTGGGCGAGCTCGTTGACGCGGTCGAGCGCCGCACGCGACAGGCCGTAGCCCTCGTCAAAGCGATGCGGAATAAACGGTGTGACATCGGCGCCAAACGAACGTAGCGCCTCGGTCAACAGACAAGTCGACGTAATGCCGTCGACGTCAAAATCGCCAAAGACGGCGATGCGCTCGTGGCTGCGAATAGCACGCTCAACGCGGTCGGCGACGGCCGCCATGCCCGGAATAACGAGCGGGTCCGCCCAGTCGCGATCGAGCGAAGGCGTCAAAAACAGCTGGCCTTCCTCGATGGATGTAATGCCGTGCGCAACCATAATGCGCGCCACCAGCCCGGGTATGCCCAGGTCAGCCGAAAGCTCCTTTTCGAGCTCGGGGTTTTGCTGAGCGACCGCCCAGCGATGCGTCGTCTTAAGCGATGACATAGGCGCCCACCCCCGATAGGGGCAGGTCGCCGCGATACCTCTCACGGTTCATAGCGATGAGTCCTCTGTGTATGCCCGCTTCGGCAGG
>RQBM01000148.1:0-2774 GCA_008668795.1 Collinsella aerofaciens
GCCATCCCCTCCCGTCGGGGCTTTAGCCGGGGTGCCATGCGGCACCCCGGGGTATCCGGTATTACCCGTCCTTTCGGGCGGCTATCCCGGGGGAGGGGGCAGGTTCTCCACGTGTTACTCAGCCGTTCGCCACTCGCTTCTATCCGAAGATAGGTGCCGTTCGACTTGCATGTGTTAGGCGCGCCGCCAGCGTTCATCCTGAGCCAGGATCGAACTCTCCGTCCAAAATGTATGGGCTTCGAGCCCGTCCGGTCCTCTCAGTTCATCGCTGATCGGTTCCGTTCGATTCATATGGTTCTATTAGATAGGAAAAGGAATTTCTCGGGGCCGCCTCTCGGCGGCCTTGCGAAAAACAAATCCAAGTTAGACCATTTCAAATGGTTCGATGTCTGCCCGGATGCGACACTCGATGTGTCCATCCTCGCAGTATCCGGTTCTCAAGGTGCACGCTTAGCGGCTGATCCGGTCCGACCGGGCCGCGCGGCAAGGAGATATATTGCCAGACCGGAGGGGCGCCGTGGGCGGGAATCTGGGCGTACACATTTCCTACACATATAAGTACTCTCGGCTGGCTGGTTAAAAACAGGAGGGGACCTCGCATCCGAGATCCCCTCTTTAGCCCATCTATAGCTATAGACTCTTAAATACCTTATGCCAGCAGCTTGCGACCGGACTCCTCGATCGCGTCAAGTGCTGCATCTGCCTCGGCGGCATCCGCGCCCTTAGCGAAGATGTACAGCTTAATCTTGGGCTCGGTGCCGGAAGGACGAACAATACCCTTGTTGCCACCCTCAAGATCGAACTCAATAACATTAGCCTTCGGCAGGCCGTTCACGCAGGTGTTGTAATCAACGACGGCCTCAATCTTGGAACCGGCGAGCTCCGCGGGCGGGTTCTCGCGCAGACCGGCCATGATGCCGGCCATCTTTGCCGCACCCTCAGCACCCGGATAGCTCAGCGAAATCGTCTTGTTGTGATAGTAGCCATACTTCTCGTACAGCTCGTGCATCGCGTCGGCAAGGTTCTTTCCCTGGAGCTTGTAATACTGCGCCATCTGGCAAATCAAAAGCGAAGTGCTCACGGCGTCCTTGTCGCGCACGTGGTCGCCGGCCAGATAGCCGTAGCTCTCCTCAAAACCGAAGATAAAGCGATCGACCTCGCCAGCATCGGAAAGAGAAGTAATGATGTCGCCGATGTACTTGAAGCCCGTCAGGCAGCGGCGGAGCTCAAAACCGTACTCGTCGGCCAGAGCGTCAACCATGGCGGAAGAAACGATAGTAGTGACAGCAACCTTCTTAGTGAGGTCCTCACCGCGAGCAGCGCGGGTCTTGCAGATATAGTCGAGCAGCAGAACGCCCATCTCATTGCCGGTCAGCAGCAGATAGTCATCGCCATTCTTAACGGCAACGCCAACGCGATCGGCGTCAGGATCGGTTGCAAGCAGCAGATCAGGGTGAACCTGCTCGCACAGGTCAATGCCCTTCTGCATGGCCTGACGAATCTCGGGGTTAGGATACGGGCAGGTCGGGAAATCGCCGTTAGGCTCCTTCTGCTCGGGAACAACCGTGACATCGGTGATGCCAGCGCGCTCGAGCACCGTCGTGACGGGAATGAGGCCGGTGCCGTTGAGCGGAGTGTAGACGAGCTTAAGCGGAGCGCCAGCGATCTCCTCGGCAGAAAGGTTGGTCACGCCGCGGGCGAGAACGGCGTCATAATAACGCTCGAGGCACGAGTCATCGATCCATTTGACCAGACCCTGCTCAAGAGCCTCATCGAAGTCCATGGACTTCACGCCGGTGAACGTATCGGTCTCGGCGATAGCCTTAGAAATTGCATCGGCGGCCTCGCTGGTGATCTGGCAGCCGTCGGGGCCATAGGCCTTATAGCCGTTATAAGGCGCCGGATTATGACTAGCGGTCATGCAAATGCCACCGGAGCACTTAAGGTCGCGGACGGCCCAGGAGAGCGTCGGCACGGGAGAAATCTTGGGATACACGAGGGCAGTCACGCCGTTTGCTGCAAGAATGGCAGCCGTAGTCTTGACGAACAGCTCACCTTTATTGCGGCTATCGCGAGCGATGGCGACCGTCGGATGCTCGAAGGTCGCATTGAGGTAGTCAGCGAATCCCTGGGTCGCACGACCGACCGTATAGATATTCATACGGTTAGTGCCCGCACCGATAGTGCCGCGAAGGCCGGCAGTACCGAAGGCGAGATCCTGGAAGAAAGCGTCGGTGATGGCGTCCTCATCACCCTGCTCCTTCATCGTGTTGAGCTCAGCGAGGAGCTCCTCGTCCTTGACATTGGCAATCCAAGTATCAAGCAGCTCATGAACATCTGCCATGTGAGTCCTTCCGTCACAATCAATAAAACAACCCGTGTAAAACAGGACAAGCGCATCAGCGCGCTAAACCAAATAATAGTCCATTGAGAACAGAGAACCGACCACAGAACGGTGAACGTTTATATTCACCGGTGGATGATTGGATTGATTTAATTGCTTAGTGAACGCCCCAAACCCGCAAAAAAAGGGGGAGGCCGCGAGGCCTCCCCCCTTCTAAAGTTCCATGCACGGCTCGGTGCCGTCCACCGGTCAGCGGCGCCCTGGCCTCCCACGGGCTGGCCCCGCAGTACTCTCGGCGCGAGGGCGCTTAGCGTCCGGGTTCGGCACGGGACCGGGCGGGCCCCCCATGCTCTGGCCGCGGACCGGTGGGCGGCGCCCACCGTTACGGTGTCCTGGGTCTCATCTACGTGCCCTGGGGGCCGCATGGCGC
>RQBM01000027.1:0-4745 GCA_008668795.1 Collinsella aerofaciens
TGCTGCGCCTGACGTGCGCGAGCCTCATGGAGCCCGAGGGGCAGTGGTCCCCGCAGCGCATGTTCTCCGAGGCCTCGGCCGCCGAGGGCTTCGCCGAGCCCGAGGACAGGCCGGCCCCGCCAGAGGGGAGGCGCCGCTCGCTCGGGCGGCGCGCCAGGGAGATAGTGGACGAGATAGTCGAGAAGCACGGCCTCAAGAAGGAGTAACATCGGGACTTGCAGCGACGGACCTCAGGACACTCTTACACCACGTCTGCGCGCGCGACCTTCAAATTGATCAAAACGCCCGTTAGCAGGCTTCTGCGTGCCAACGTTAATGAACATATTTACTGTTGTGTCTATTATCTTGTAAGGTCGATATGATACTAAGCTAGCAACAGTACTCATATTTGCCATTTTTTGTCCACGGGGTATGCCGCAGGAGATCCAACTTGCTCCAGCGTGCCGTACGCCGGTCCTCCCCTTCCAGCGAGTGCCGGCATTTCCCCAGATAAAACCGACCAAAATAAACCTGTCCCTTTTTGGCAGGTTTTGCTTGCACTTTAGCGTGCGACAGCGGATAATGCCGAGCATTCGACAATACGCTTATTGTTCTTTCTATAGATTGAGGAGGCCCCGCATGGCCATGGATTTCAAACGCAGGCTGCCGATCCCCATGGAGATCCGCGAGGAGATGCCGCTTTCCGCCGAGCTTACTGCCAAAAAGCAGGCATTTGACGCCGAGGTCGCCAAAGTCTTTACCGGCGAGGACGCGCGCAAGGTACTCATCATCGGCCCGTGCTCTGCCGACCGCGAAGATTCGGTGCTTGAGTACATGAACCGGCTGGCCAAGGTCGCCGAAGAGGTCAAGGACAAGCTCATCATCATTCCGCGCGTCTACACCAACAAGCCGCGCACCAAAGGCACCGGCTACAAGGGTCTGCTGCACAACCCCGACCCCGAGGCGCCCGATGACCTGCTCGAAGGCGTTAAGGCCATTCGCCACATGCACCTGCGCGTCATCGAGGAGACCGGTTTCTTTACCGCCGACGAGATGCTCTACCCGTCCAACTACCAGTACCTCGTCGACCTGCTGAGCTACGTCGCCGTAGGCGCCCGCTCGGTCGAAAACCAGGAGCATCGCTTGGTATCGAGCGGCATTTCGGTGCCTGTGGGCATGAAGAACCCCACCGCCGGTTCCACCACCGTCATGCTCAACTCCATCTACGCCGCCCAGGCACATCAGAGCTTTATCTTCCGCAACTGGGAGGTTGAATGCGACGGCAATCCGCTCGCACACGCCGTCATGCGTGGCTACATCGGTCTCGACGGTCGTACCTACCCCAATTACCACTACGAGCACCTGGAGCGCCTGGCCGAGCGCTATACCGAGCATGCCGGCTATGCCAACCCGGCAGCGGTCATCGACTGCAACCACGACAACTCGGGCAAACGTCCGCTGGAGCAGTATCGTATTTGCAAGGAGGTGCTCGACAGCTGCCGCCGCAATGAGTCCATCTCTAAGCTAGTCAAGGGCTTTATGATCGAGTCCTACCTGGAGGACGGCAATCAGCCGGTCGACGGCGGCGTCTTTGGCAAGTCGATCACCGACCCGTGCCTGGGCTGGGAAAAGACCGACTACCTCATCCACGAAATCGCGGAGCGGGTGTAGGTTACGGCGTTTTACCAAACGCCGTAACCGGCCGACGCTGCGCGGGTCGCATTTGGACAATCTGACGTTCAACTTCAAGGGCGCGACCAGAAGGTCAGCGCCCTTTCGTTTCACGTCACCTTGTCTCAAATGCGACCCGCTCGCTGTCCGTCCTCTAACCGCGGCGTTGTCTTGCTCCGGATGTAGCAGTTAGGGACGCTCCTTTTCTGTCGGCAGTTTGGGACACTCCTTGGGTAGTCGTTGGGGACATTCTTGTTTGACTAGTCGTTTAAGAACGTCCCCAACGACTATCACTCTGTCAAACATGCCCTCGAGTCGCACGGTTCCCTTCGAATCGATCATACAAGCCCCCAATCTGTTCGGTTTCCCCAGATTGTGAGCCCGCATACCCAAGCCGCACGGCCCGCCGTTCAGCTGAAACCACCTACCAAAAAGGGACAGGTTAATTTGGGCAGCTTTTATCTGGGCAAACGTCCAAACCGCCGCGAGAGAGCTGCCTTCCCTCGCGGCGGTCTTCTAGCAGAAAAACCAAGTGAGTAGACTTTTTGCAGGAAGCCAAGCACGCCCCAAAACGCCACGGCTCTGACCTGCGGTTTTATTGAGCATTTGTCGCGATGTGCTTGGCAGGTTCAAAATAGTCTACTCACTTGTATCTAAGACGCACCAGATTGGCAAAAACCGCCGCGAAAGGGCCCCTGGTCCCTTCGCGGCGGTCATACGCCTCTGATTTTGCGACGATTTTGCCCGCTTGTTACTCGCTGTAACGGGTGGCGATGGCAGCTTGTACCATGCCGGTGCTCATGAGATAGGTCACCAGGAAGTAGCCACCGTATGCTGCCAGGAAGATTGCACAGGTGAGGCCCACGGTGCCGCCGATGCTCATATTTCCGAAAATGCTCACCAGCTCGATGATCACCTTAAGTGCCACAAAGGAGTGCGCCAGGCCCACTGCCAGCGGGAACAGGAAGAATACCGCTTGCTGCGCCATCACCGAATGGCGAATCTGGCGGTCGTCGCAGCCGATCTGTGCCAGCACACGATAGCTGCGGCTGCCGTCGGCCACGTTGGAGAGTTGCTGGATCGACAGAATCGCCGCGCATGCAACGACCAATACAAAGCCGATGTAGATGGCTAGGTAGCTAATAAGACCGTTCATTTGCGCTGCTTGCGTGTACATCTCGGAGCGTGTGATGAAGGTTCCCCACGACCCCGGCTCCTTGCCGTCAACGAGCAGATTGTCGAGCACAGTGTATTTAATACTCTCGTCTGCCTCGGTCGTATCCATCCCCTGTTTGTAGTTAACGAGCAGGCTACTGGAATACGGCTGCAGATTAAGTTGGGACAACAGCTCGTCGGCAACGACGACGGTACCCGGATTACTGCCCATCGCCGAGTTGGCGATGGCCGCCGTATCTTCGTCCGACTTATCGGTTGCGGGCTTGAGCGTATGCCCGCCCAAGGTAAGGGCATGGCCGCCAGCCATATACTTGGTGTACAGCTCGACCAGCTCGCCGCCCATATCACACGTGAGCAGATACTGGTCGCGGCCAATGCTCACCGGCTCCTCGCCCATCATCTGGCGCAGTTTGTTGTACTGGCTCGCCGGCGTCACAAACAGACCCATCGCATCGGCATTGCTACCCCCGAACGCCTTGGGAAGCTTTTCGCCCATGGTCTTGCACATTTCACTTGGAGTCACCGAAGGATCCGAGCCGCCAAGCGGGTAACTCAGATACGAATCAATCTGCACATGCTCACCGGCAACATCGGCGATATTGACCTTCTTGCCGGTCTCGTCGTTGTTGCCCGCCGACTTACCCTTACCGTGCCATGCGGAGTACAAATCGACCGTACTATCGGCCAGCACCATGCGATCGGCTTCAGACGGATTGATGTACTCTTTGTAGTAGTCGAGCGTATCGGGCGTGTAATAGACATACGTCTGTGACACGTCAACAGGGTTATAGCGCTCCAGGTTTTCGTTCATCACATTGGCAATCGACATACCGCACGTCACCGAGGTGATGGCCAAAAACAGGAGCATCGCGATGACGCCCATCGAAAAGCACACCGTGTTGACCTTGGCCGCAAGCTGGCGCACGGTAAACATGTTGAGGCCGCGCCAATACACGCCGCGCAGGCTCTGCAGCAGCTTGATGAGCATGCCTGAGAGTCCCCAGAACAGGGCAAAGGTGCCCACGGTAACCATAGCGGTCGTAATACCAAACTGGTTCATGGCCTCTTGCAGCTTGCTGTCCGTCGCGGTTAGCGGGAACCCATCACGTAGCAGACGGTAATAGGCCACGCCCACAAGCACCACGCCCACGGCAAAGATGGCAATCGCGATCCAGGGGTTGCGTGTCTTGATGCTCTCGTTGCGACGCTCGGCACCCATAAGCTCGATGAGTTTGGTACGACGCACGGCGCGAAGGTTCAGCAGTAGCGTGAGCACAAACATTACGAGCATGCAGGCAAGGGTCAGATTGAACGCATGCACCGAGAAAAAGAAGTGGAAATTGGCAATCTGTGTCTTAAAGAGCGAGGCCGTAAAGAACGTCATGAGCTGGGAGAGTCCCATACCCAGCACAATGCCGGCGACAAAGGCCACGACCGAGACGATCACGGTCTCGAGCGCCATGATCGTGGCGACGCGCCCGCGCCCCATGCCGAGCACCTGGTACAGGCCAAACTCCTTCTTGCGGCGTTTCATGATGAAGTTATTGGCATACACCATCAAAAAGGCCATGACACCGGCCAAAAAGTACGTCAGGTCGCCGAGCATGCTGCCCATAACCTGCGCCAAGCCCTCTTCATCGATGCCGGCGATGTCGACCTGCATCGAGATGGTGTTAAAGGCATAGAAGACCGTGACGCCCAGGGTGAGCGTCAAAAGGTAGACGAGGTAGTCGCGGCCGGCGCGGCGGACGTTGCCCCAAGCGAGTTTACAGAGCATCGGAGCCCTCACCGCCCATCATGGCAACGACCTCCATAATGCGGTCGAAGAACTCTCGGCGGTCGGTGTCGCCGCGGCGCAGCTCGGTGAAGATCTTGCCGTCGCGGATAAACAGCACACGGCTCGTGTAGCTGGCGGCAAA
>RQBM01000150.1:0-29582 GCA_008668795.1 Collinsella aerofaciens
CACCGCGAGAACATCACCGTAATGGCCGAGTAGTCAAACGCCCTGCCCCCTTCACTACCCCCCCCCGACGAGTGCGTAATTCTGTATCTTGTTATGTACGGAATAGTTCCGTACAATGATGCAAAGGAGGTTTTACCATGCCAACGATTGAGAAACAGCGCCGTATGGATCTAAGGCTGACCGAGCGTCAACGCCTTACTTACGAGCGCGCCGCGGCCTTGCGCGGGCAAACTCTCACCCAATGGGCCACGGCTCACCTTGACGAGAGCTCCGCACGTGACATCGCCGAGGCGTCAACAACCTATCTTTCTCCTGATGGTTTTGATGCATTTTGCGAAATGCTCGACTCACCCATGCCCCAAGCCGCAAAAGCGTTGCTCGACCGTAAAGCGATTTGGGAATGAGCACGTTTACCAAGCCCGTTCAACTCCCCGTTGGTCAAGGCATCGAGGCTTTCCACTGCGGTAATACCCTTGTAGACGGATGGGCTAAAAACAGATCAGCCTCGGCGCGAAGAAGAGGGTCGGCGGTTATATACGCATCGTATTACGACGGCGCAGTCGCCGGGTTCTATACGCTATGTACGCACTCCGTAGCTCGCGAAAATGTTGACGGAGGATGGTTCGTTCGGAACTCCCCCTCCCAAGTTCCCGCAGTGTTGCTTGGAATGATGGGGGTTGATGAGAAATTCAAGGGGCTTGGTCTGGGAGCATCGTTGCTCAAAGATGCCATCGAAAACGCCTTAAAAATTTCTGCCCTAGCGGGAGCGCGAGCTTTGGTTGTCGATCCAGTAGATGATGAGGCGGCAGCGTTCTATGCGCATTTCGGCTTTGCAGCCCTACCCGGCACCAACCGAATGGCGTTGAAACTCTAGACCGCCAGCAGCATCTCCTCCAGCTCCCAGTATGTCTTAAGTTACCCTACAGATAATGACTATTGCCAAAATGTAGGGTAACTACCCAAGGCATCATACGAAGAGCTCGCTATGCCTGCCCCTACGCAACGTCCCAGGGCTGGAGCTCGCCGCCCAGGCGAACGATGCAGTCGTAGAGCACGGTGTGGCGCTCGGCCGGGTTGGCATCCCGATGAAAATGCCCCTAGTACCAGCGCTTGTAGTCCAAGCGATCTTCCAGCTCGTCGAAAAATGCCGTAAGCCGATCGACAGCTGGATAATTCCAGCCAGGTGCCGGATAGAGCGTGGGCGAGAGCATGCGCGTGGAGCAGGTGTGGGTGATCACGTAGTCGACCTTCCAGCCCACGCTATCGAGCTTTGCCCGCGCCTCCTCAAAGTTGCGCTCGCCCGGCAGCTCCTGCGGCCACCAGCTGGAATACGGGATGCGGTATTCCTTGTCCACACTCGTGGCGCCGCCCATGGTAAAGATCGTCGACCCACCGAGCTCAAAAACCTCGCCGCGCGTCAGGCGCCGTATAGGCGAGGTGTCCGACAGGCGTTGCGTCAGTCCACCGTGCCACAACTCCAGGGGGCGCTCCGCCCAATGGTCGTAGCGTTCGTGGTTGCCGTCGACGAACAGCACGGTATAGGGGCGCGACTCCAGCCAGGCGATATCGGCGCATTCCTCGGCAGAAAAATCCCACGGAAAGCCAAAGTCTCCCGCGATAATCAGATAGTCGTCGCTCGTCAGACTATCCCCAAGCTCCCAGTCGCGGAGCTTTTGCATGTCGATGCCACCGTGGACATCACCCGTCACATAAACCGTCATCGGATCACCACTTCCCTCTTATAGGCTTCGAGATCGTGCTCGATCTGCTCGTCGCCCGTGGCGTTGACCCACCACGGCCATTTAACGCAACACGCCGGCTCGTCGACCTGCGCAAACCACGACTTGAGCTCCTCCAGGCTCACCGGGGCGTAGCCGTTGGCGTCCACGCCCACGTCATAGCGCAGCAGCCCCTGCCTAAGGTTGAACGTGTTGTACGCGCCGCCGCAGCTGTGGATATGTCCGTGAAGATGCCAGCCGCCGTGCGACATGCCTTGCCAGTCGACCATGGGATAGTGGCTCAGCACGATTTTTTGGCGGTCGATCTTGAGCACACAAATGGGCGGCTCGACGATAAAAGCATCCGCCACCGCAGGCTGCGTCCAGTCTTTGTCGTGGTTGCCAGGCAGCAGATGGACGTGCTTGCATGCAATGCTCTTACGCAGCTCGTAGGCGTCTTGCACCGTCATCTTAAAGCTGAAGTCGCCCAGAATATAAAGCTCGTCGTCCAAAGCGACCTTGCTATTAATGTTGGCGACCATGGCGTCGTTCATCTGCGCACCAGTCGACCAAGGCCTGTCGGCGAGCCGCAGCATGTTCTCGTGTCCAAAGTGGGTATCGCTGGTAAACCAGATCATGGGAACCTCCTAACGCTGTTGCCCAGAATTTCCACTCGCCGCCCCACCCTACTCATCGGTGCATCGCGCCTCAATCGGCACGATATCTTGGTAGATCAGGCGATGCTTGTCGTCGCGCCATTCATCGTCATGGTAATGGCCAAAGAACCAGGTGCGGTAGTCGAGTCGCCCGTCGAGCTCGCCCAAAAAGGCCTGCAGCGAATCGTCGTAGAACTCGCGATTGCACTCCATGCACAGCTCGTCTGCCAAATCGACCGGCGCCTCGTGAGTCACAACATAGTCGACCTTCCAGCCCACACGATCGAGCGAGGCGCGACAGTATTCCATCTCGCTCTCACTCGGCATTTCCTCGGGCCACCACGTCTTTCCCTCCCGGCGCCACTGTTTGTCATGGCTCGCGGCGCCACCCATGGCGAGCACCGTGTTCCCCGCGATGTCGAACACCTCTCCGCGCATCAGGTGCAGCACATGCGGGCGAACCTCGTGAACGAGGCCCCCGTTCCACTCTCGGATCGGCAGCCCCGCCAGCAGATGATAGTTCTCGTGATTGCCGTCGACAAAACACGTAGTCCAGGGCTTGGACTCAAACCAGTCGAGCCAGTATTTGTCGGTGTTTGAGCCACTCCATATAAAGCCAAAGTCGCCGGCAACGATCACCACGTCATCGCGCGTCAGCGTACGGCCCAATGGCCAAACGCGCGACGAGAAGCGGCTCGCCCCGTACTCGGCAACACCGTGAACGTCTCCGGTAACGAAAATGGACATTAAGCGGCACCTCCGTGCTGTGCGACTCTAGACAAATCGATGGCAGAAATTGCGGATCAGCCCCGGCATCCGCACCCCTTAGGGCTTACCCCTCGTTCTTCCATCCAAACGGATCAAACACCCAAAAAACCAGATCGAGCACACTGTTGGCGGGCAGCATGTTGGGCAGGGCGTCTTGCCTCGCTTGAGTGCGGTTGCCAATGGCACGCTCGTTTTAATGGCGTTTCGGGACAAGTTTTTGCATCCCGCAGAACGGTGGTAAATCTTGCCGTTCTTGGTGACGGTTACCTTGATTTTTGAGGTATCCACACTGCGGGGCTCGATGGGCGCGGTCGCTTCTCGATGAGCCGACGCTGTTTTCCAAGGCTTGCCTCTCGAAAAACCAGAGTCGCGGAATCGATTGATATAGCTGTCGAAACATCCATCGAACAGCAACCCCGTTGCCAGGCCCGCCATGAATCCGCAGGCGATCGCGGCCTCTCCTCTAATTTGCATATATCCCTCCTTAATCAATCTTGAAGAAAAAGGCGGCGCGCGCCGCAGAGCCCATGCCCCTGCGGTGCGCGCCAAAAACAGCGCGCTTCCCTGTCCCTAACGGATCAGCTGGCGGCGCTTATCGGACAGGAATACGCCGGCGGCCACCAGGACCGTGCCGCCGATCACGAAGGTCTCACCCAGCAGCTCGGACGCATCGCCCGTGGCGGGCATCGCCGTCTGCCAAGTCGTGGCCTCGGTCTTTGCCTCCGCATGCTTGGCCTGGTACGTCACTTGCGTGACGGGCTGGGTCTGCTCGCCGTTTCCGCGGTCGGCGGCCTCTTGGCGAGCGATCTCGGCGTTAAGCTCGGCAATAGCCTGGTCGAGCTCGACCTTGGCGGCGGTGTAGTTGGCGAGCGCCTCCAAGTATGCCGGCGCCACGGCATCCGTCGCAGCCACGGCGGCATCGAGCTCGGCCTTGGCGGTCGCGGCACGCTCGGCGACATCGTGGGCCGCAGCGATCTTGGCGTTGAGCGCCTCGTCCGCATCGTCAGTGCTGCCGTTGACAATGGCTTCGGCAAGATTGATTCTGCGCAGGCGGTCAACCGCGGCGGCAGAGGCGTCGCGGGCGGCAGTCGCATCCGCCACGGCATCGTCAGCCTCCACCACGTCATACTCGGCATCGCTCACGGCCATCGCCGCTGCATCGAGCGCGGCATCGGCAATCGCTTTGTCCCCAGTGGCCTTGGCAAGTGCTGTGGCGGCATTCTTAAGCTGAGAGGCGCGGGCGGCAGCTGCATCAGATTTTGCCTGAGCCGTTGCCACGACGGCATCGGCATCGCTTACAGCCCGCTGCGCCATATCGAGCTCCGCCTGAGCGTCAGCAGCATCGATATCTGCCTGATTGGCATCGCCTTGGGCAACAGCGAGCTCAGCCTCCGCTTCGCGCTGATTGGCACGGGCGTCTTCGAGCACAGACGATGCCGCATCAAACGCACGCTGAGCAGTGACGATATCGGCTGAGTACGCCGCCAGCTCATCCTGAGCCGCGGCAAGTGCATCCTGCTTGTCGCCAACGCCGGCACGAGCGGCGTCCAGCGCGCGCTTGGCAGCAGCCACCTTGCCCTTGGCAATGTCGAGCTCGCCAGACTTGGCGGCCACGGCGTCCTGCGCTGCCGCAACAGCGTCGTTGGCAGCGCTCAAATCGGCGCGAGCATCGCTGACGGCACGCGCGGCGGCGTCAGCTGCAGCCTGCTTTTGCGCCACGGCGGCCTGGGCTTCCGAGACCTTGGTGGCCGCGGCATCGATGTTGGCGGCAGCGCGCTCAACCTGGGCTTGCTTTGCCGCAGCGGTTTGCGATGCTGCGTCCACCTTGTTGCCGGCATCGTTGGCAACGCCCTGCGCCGCAGTAAGCTCCTTGCGCGCCGCATCCACGCCTTGCTCGGGATTTGCCAAAGAGTCGCACCACGCGTTCAACGCAACCTCATACTCAGCAACCGTCATCGGATTGACGTTGTACGGCTCGTACCATCGACCAGAATATACGAATGTCTGCGCCTGCGTGCTCCGACCGTACAGCGTCCCACGCGTGCAAACGCCCATGCCCGTCACGGTGTAGCTGGGATCGATTACGTTGATGTAATGGCCGACCGAATCACCATGCTTCGCGGCGTAGGTATCAATCTCGGAACTATGCGCCGTATAAAAATCGTAAGCGGCCTTTCCCGTAAGGCCCGTCGCGCCCAGCGAGGCGGCAGCAGCGTCAAAGACGGCCTTCTCCTGATCGACCCACTGCTTAAACGGATTGCTTCCGTAGTTCCACGCCACATTCTCGCCCACGTTAAACTGCTGAGCGTGCGCGACCTTCGTATCGGAGAAGTTCGCATCGGCAATGGCGGTCGCCATCATGGTATACGTCACCTTGAGCTCACCCAGGCCAACGCTCGCGCGATACTCGTTGCACGCCTTGAGCCACACGACCGCCTGCTTCATGTTGGCCAGGCTCGTCGCATCGGCCTCCTCGCCCACCTTGTTGTAGCTAGCGAGTTTGCAGTTGAGGATGATATCTGCCGCGTCGTTGGCGCCCACGCCCTTAAAGAACGCGATAGCACCCTGGCGGTAGTTCTCCGCCGATGCATTCGCCGTTGCCTGAGCGGCATCGAGCTTGGCCTGGGCCTGAGCCACAGCCTGGTCGGCCTGCTGCTTTTGAGCCGTCGCCTGATCGAGCGCCTTGTCGGCAGCGTCTTTCTCGTCCTTTGCTGCCGAAAGCTTGGCCTGGGCATCGGCCAGCTCCGTGAGCGCGGAGGCATGATCGGTCTTGGCCTGGTCGAGGGCGGCGTCGGCTGCTGTCTTGGCGGCAACAGCGGCACCCAGCTTGGACTGGGCTTCGGCAGCGACCTGTTGCTGATCGGCAACTGCCTGCTGTGCAGTCTGCACCTCGCCCTCGGCGGCACTCACCTCTTGCTCGGCAGCAGCAAGCTCATCCTCGCGCTGCGACTGCGTGGCCTTGGCGGCCGCCAGCGCCTCGGACGCAGCGTTTACCTTTGCCTTAGCGTCCTCGTACTCCGGGCCCGCAGCGCCCTGCTCGGCTCGATCCAGATCGGCCTTGGCCGCGTCATAGCTCGCCTGTGCGGCGTCCACGTCCGCATCTGCCGCGGTCTTTGCCTGCTGAGCTGCCGAAAGCTTGACCTGCGTATCCTGCTGCTTGGCAGCGGCGTCATCGGCGGCAGCCTGAGCATCCGAGAGCCTGGTCTGCGCATCTTCGGCCTGTTGCTTTGCCTGCTCCAAATCGATCGCCGCCTGCTCTGCGGCAGCCTGGGCGGCGGCTACGGCCTCGGGCGTGGCATCGGATGCAGCGGCCTGTGCGGCCTCGAGCGCAGACTGGGCATCGCTTGCCGCCTTCCGGGCGGCAGTCAGGGCTTCGTCCTTGTCCGTCAGGTTCTTCTTGGCGGCATCGAGCGCAGCCTGAGCGTCCTCAAGCGTCTTGACATCCAAATCGGCCTTGTCTTGCGCAGCGCCCAGCTGCTTTTCCAGCTCGGCCGAGGCAGCAGAGGCCGCGCTATCGCTTGCACCGCGGGCCGCGTCATAGGCGCCCTGCGCCCGCTGCTGGTTGGCGGCAGCGGCATCGTAGGGAGCAGCAGCCGCTTCCAGATCGGCCTTGGCAGCAGCAGCTTTGGCACGCGCCGCATCAACTGCAGCCTGCAGGTCGGCGACCTTTTGCGCCGCAGACACAGCACCCGCGCCAGCACCGGCGACCGCAGCGCTCGTCAGCGGCGACATCACCGCAGCCGTTGCGCCCGCAGCGCCAATGCCATCCGCACCCTGCGCCGCCGCGGCCAGGGGCGACAGCAGCGAGCCGCCCGTCATGGCAATCGTCGCCGCAGCAACTGTCGCCACGCGTCCAGCCGCCTTGGCCTTACCCAAAGCCTTGCCGTTCATGTCCTTATTCATGTTCTTGCTCATTGCCGATTCCTTCCCACGGTGAGCCGTTGTTTGCCACAGATAGTCGATCCAACTTGCCCCATTAAAAAGAGGTGATAACGGGGTAATTAAATTGAGCGATTTGAATCGCGGCGAACCTGGCATTCGCAAAAGCCAAACTCATAGTTCCGCTCGCGCTCAATCTCATCCAAATACTCGAGATCTTCGCCACTTGGCGCCTCTTCACCTAGGCATACAGGCCAGTTCTCTGTGCGAGAACGGTCAGTACGGCCATAAATGGTCTCGAGATTAATGAAATCGATATTGCCGTTGTTAAAGGAGAAATTGCTGGTGCTCATGCTCAAGTCCCGTCCACATAAACTCAAATTGCTGTGCTTGGCCTCTTTTAGAGACCCCATCTCATACGCTATGACTGTAGTATATGCGCTCTGCTTGCATGTTGCAAGAACATTTTTATTTTTCTAGCGCTTATAGCTAATCTGTTTCCTCTGTTTCCTCACGAGCAAATACCAGGCTCCCCCGCCGCGCCCTCACGCGCGGCACATTCGTTGAGATACTTCACCGGAATCGGCCACCTGGAGGGAGCTCCGTGGCGCGAAAGCCCCACATTGACCAGCTGAACCAGCAGCTCGGACAGATCGTCGCCTTCGAGCACCTCAATCGAGCGCACATGAATCGCCGTCGCCAGGTCCTCCTTGGTGCCGTTGTTGACGCCCACAAAGTAGCAGGTCATCCCTACACGTTCAAACGTTCCAATGCCGTAATAGGGCGAGTTGTAGCTTTCGAAAAACTCCTTCTTACGGCCCGCTTTGCCCGTAAGCTGGTAATCGCGCACCAAGGTCGCAAAGTTGTTAGAGAAGGTCGTCAAGCCCGTATCGCGCACGCGCGCGAGCATAGACTGTCCACCTGCCCGCACGTCAAAGATATAGGCATCCTTGTCGAGCTTGCCGTCGGCCGTCAACAGCTCAAGCTCTATCTCGTCCACGGGACCATCCTCGATGGAATGCGAGGTGTAGTCCATGGCCCCGTCAGCACCAATCGTTAGCGTTGCAAGGCGCGCATCCAGCTCAATCTTGTCTTCCTCTTTACGCGGAACATTGACCACGCCGCAGACCGTCACCGACTCAACGCCAAAAGAGCCAAGGTCAAACGCCTGCATCCGTCCGTCGACGACGTTCTGCTTTACCAGCAGCTCTTTGAGCATGGCTCCCAGGATTCCCTCCTGTGCGCCCCGTACCTTTGTATTCGGCATCGCCTTAACCAGCGGCTCGCACACATCCGGCGTCACATGCTGCTCCACCACGCCAGCGTGCAGAGCATAGCCATCGTCCTCGGCGACCTCGTTGGCTACCACAACGATATTCCACGCCAGCGGATCAACAGCCCTGCCGCCATACGACGCGCGCACGCCCCACGAGGAATCGTTGAGCCGATCGGCCAACTGGCGCGCTACCCTATCAAGCCCGTCACCCGCGAACGAAACCACAACCCGCCGCCCCAACGAACGCTCCGCAACCACATGGGCGTATCGGTCGCTTTTCAGAACCTCGTAGAAGCTCTTGCGCGGATACTCCCTGAGCGATATCTGGGCAAAATCGCTGTACCGACGCTCAAGAATCTGCAGCTCTCGGTACAGGATTCCCTTCTTGGTATAGGCGACCTTTTCCGCCTGGGCAGAAAACGTAAGGTCACGGCGTTTGGACGGCTTATCGCCCTTGGCACGGCGCAGGATATACTCATCGCCTTGTCCGTGAGCCAGCACCACCGTAGCCACAGGCGACAGCCTGTAACCCACCTGGCTGTTGATCTTCTCGAGTTCCAGCTTGTCGCCTGCCGCACGACCGATGAGCACCCGCCGCTTGGCAAACGTTCGGATCTTAAGTTCAAAGGTGCAGTCCTCGTTGATAACAGTCTCGACCGTCTCAATCTTGGCAGGGCCCGTTCCTGCTTCCTCAATGGCGTCGCGGCGGTCGCCCTTGGCACTAATGACATACAGGTGTCCTGTGTCATTGGGAATCTCGTCCTCGACCCCCTCAAACTGCGAGCAAGAGTTGAATAGCAGGCGCAACACGACGCAATCTTCCAGCTCGTCCCAATGAGTTTTAATCGGAACCATTTGCTCATGGGCGAGCGGGGCGTTAAGGTCGCCCGTCTGCGCGCCCGCCTTGACCATCAGAAAGACGCGGTTGTCCTCGAGCTGGGTGAGCGCCACGACCTTGCCCGTCTGGCACACATCGGCCATAAAGTCCGCCACGGCATGCTTGCCTGCATCGCCAACGTTGCACCAAAAGACCGAGTAGCGCTTCTCGGCAGCCGCGGCATCGAGCTGCAACACAAGCTCGGACACAGCGATGTCTCCCAGGCCACACGGCTGGTTATGCTTCGATTGCACGGCCGATCGCCTCCATCATCTCCAGACTGATTGCTCCATCAGCTGCCATATAGGGGAAGGAGTAGACCATTCCCACGTCATCGATTGGCTTTTGACGAAGCTCCAGCGCCGCCTCATCGGCCAAAACATTCACGATCAGCAGGCGCTTTGCCCCAACCTTTTGAGCCTTTGCCTTAAAGCACTCGGCATCCGTAGTCTCGCCGCCGCTGCGCCTGTAGGCCTCGTAGGTGCCGATGCGATAGTGCTTAAAATCGATCCACACCCCGGTCTTGTTGCCAGCGGCATCGAGCACCTCAAAATCGCCGCCCGTCTCGGCATGGGCCGCATCGCCACGAGCAAGCGAATAGCGGCCGTCATAATACGCCTCGAAGACGGCCCTACCAGCAGACTCTCCCAGTCCCCCCAGGTACACCGCCTGGAACATATAGGGCGTCATGTGCGCCGTCGCCGCCGGCTGCAGCGCCGCAGGCACCCCGTCGTGCGACCAACGCTCGCGCACCTCCCGAATCGACAGCAACTCGGGCACGCGGGCCGCCGCCTGGCTTACCTGGCGAACCTTCGCGCCCTCAAGGCCCTCGTTATAGCGGCAGCGCTCCTCCAGGCGGGCAGCAATCTGCTCGACAGGTTCACCCTCATAGCTGGGAAACTCAAAATGCGGCACCTTACACGCTCCGCCCTGCGCATACGCATAGCCACTCGCGGCAAACGGCATGTGCAGTGCGGTGCTTTTGCGCGCAGGATAGCTTGCGAGGTCCTCCCACGGCAGGCAAAAATGATGCAGATAAAAGTCGCGCTCGCCATCGAAGGCGGCCAGATCTTCCTCGCGCGCATCGAGGGAGGTAACCTTCCATGCCAGCTTTTCGTGCTTCTCTTTCGCCAGGTTGTTCCTAAAGGCAGCAAGGTTCTGCTGTTTGTTAGCAGCGTGCTGCTTCTTGTCCGCCATGTGATTGTTGACGGCCGCGCAGGCGCCAACCACCTGCTCCAGCTCGTAGCCCATCGGCAAATCGTGCAGGAACGAAAAGTCGCAATCGCCGGCGATTTTGCGATCGAGCATCACCTGCACGTGCGGCATCTTTACGCTCGTACGCATCAAGCGACCCACCGCCTGCGCCACAATGCGGGCACCTTCGACCTGATACGAGAGGGTGTCGCGAACTGGCAGACTCTGCTTGGCTCCGGACAGCAACAGTCGTACGTTGCGGCGCTTTTGAGTAAACGGGACCTCTCCGCGCGCCACCAGCTCCTCTTGCTCGATCACACCGAGCAGCGCCTGCTGGACAAACTTCGTTGAGTCAACCTCAACACCCCAGGTCAAGCGACTTGTGGGCGACTCAATGTACAGAAAGTCAAGATCCATCTTGGGACGGCAGTCGATGCTCTCAAAGCCGCAATCAACCTGTCGCACCATACGGCACAGGCTCTCCGGAACCTTGTATTTGAGATTTTTTGAAAAACCGCCCACCGACAAATTGATGAACATCAGGGTTGGTTGGCCCATCTCGAGGCGCTTTTGAGTATCGTCCCAGCCGGTATCCCATTCTGCAGCGTTAAAGCACGGCACCATATCCTTGGCCTCCGCGAGCGACTCCTCGTACGACGCCTCGGGACGCTTAACGTTCCGAATCACCAGTTCGGCAACGATTTCTCGGCCAAGATCCAGCGCCAAACTATTAAAGTCGCCATGGTTTCCCATGTGACGGGTGGTAAAAACGGCACCCGCCTGCTGTTCGTTGCGCGCGACGCCGCGCGCCCAGGCGCTCACGGCAACGAGCGCTTTACTCAGGCGTTCCAGCTCAAACTCGATGCTTTTGGCATCGCTCGTGCCCACCCTATCGGCAACCTTTCGGCGCAGACGCACCGCAAGACCTTCACTCACGCCAATTCCGCCAAAGAACTCCATCGCGCGCCCGTACGTCTCGTCGGGCGATACGATTGCGCCGCCAAAAGCGCCGCCGGCCAACGCAGCCATACCGGCAAGATTCTTGTCCTCGTCAACCCAAGCAACGTCAATGTCGTACGTCTTTGCCGCCCGTTTGTTAAACAGCTTGGTCTGTCGTACGATCTCTTGGTTGAGCTCGCCGATCCACATATCCTTGCGAACCACGCCGTGAACCTCATCGAGGTAATCCAGGTTAAAGTTCTTTACGGTCGGCGCGCTCCATGTTGCGCTCATGCACACACAGGGCGCTTTGGCAGCAATGGAGGCCAAGTATGCCTCGGGCATGCGCTCAATGCCATGACTGGTTAGGTACGTGGTTAACATATGGTCTAGTGTGGTTTCCATTACTAGGTAGTCAACGCCATGCGCATACATCGAGTCATCGGCTGCATCAATATCGTCGTTCTTACGGTTCTTAAAGAACAGCGCCATCATCAACGCATTCCAAAAGCATTTCTCACTGGTTTGGTCGTTCCTAATGCCCAGCGCATCGATGATGTTCTTGCGCGAAAGATCGTCCTTGTACGAAATGCTGCCGTAATACAGGCTATCCATAAGGCTGGCGCAGATGGCAAGGTGACCTACTACCATCCTAACGACGCCGCGCGCACGACGAACCGCCTTGTTAACGGTTTGCTGTCCATTCGCCCCATGAGCCGTAATCATATTGCGGGTACCGTCCTCATTGAGCTTGTAGCACAACGGGTTTACCGAGTTATCGCCCACCGAGACATCATCACTGCCAAACAGACGACGACCGGCAAGCTGCTCGTCTTTTGCCTCGTCAGACAGCGCAAAAGGCGGGCGCAGTTTCATTTCCTTAATGCAGGAGGCGAGTGCCTTTTGAATATTCTCGGCATCCTTGGCGATTCCTTCGGCAGCTTCCTCTACGCTCGCTCGCGAAACCCTGTTCCTCTCGGCATTCGACCCCTTGTGATCGCCCGACGTAGAAGCGTGTGTGTAGACCGCCATCCATTGATCTCGATTTCCCAACAGCAAGGGGTCCACCACGCCGCCGTTAAAATGACGATCAAGGATGCGCAGCGCCTCATCCGGCTGAAACGTCACGGGGTCGTCCGTCAGCGTCGACAGCATGTCAGCCTTCATGTGGTCGATTTCGTCAAAGATGAATAGGCACTTCTCTGCAGCCGCCGCGTTAAAGAGCACAACGCCCGGACCGGTCACCGTATCGATTCTGTTGACGAGCTTTTGGGGTGTAAGGGCAATCACATGTGGCATGCTCTCGTCGTTGAGCAGCGCAGATGGCCAAATCTGAGGGATTACCTCCATGCCTCGCGTAATGTTCTTGAGTTCACAACTCACTGCCCAACGCAGGCTCGCATCGGCTAACGACAGCTTGTCCCACAGGCTGGGGGTCAGACAATCGACAACGTTTCCCAGACTTTTCTTTGTATCAAGAATGTGCAGAAGGTTATCGGCAACCTCCATAGTGTTACGCCATGCTCGCTTAATGACGCGATGAGAGCTCTCGTCATCTGCTTCGATGGGACACGAGATTTCGCGCACGCCCACGGCACCCTTGCCGCGGGTGGCCTCAATCCAATTCAGAATGTTCTCGCCCGCGCGCGGAAGATCGAACACCATGCGTGCCGCTTCATCACAACTCATGCCCTGGCCAGCCAACAATTCACGCACGCTTGCAACATAGTTGTCGCGATTGTCTTTACCCGGAACAACAAACACCAAGGTACGGCGGCCGGGACACTTGTTAAAACAGCCCGACTCATCCCAGCCGCCGGCAATCAGGTCGGCCGTGACCTGCTCGGCCGTGTAGTTTTTGCCCGAGCCCGTCGTGGCGCCCAAAAAGTACAGGCCGTTGTTGTCCTGGTCCTTAGCGCCGTCCTGATCCTGGGGAACAAACAGCGCACGCTCAAAAAACTCGCGCATCGCCTTTTGACGTGCAAGATAGGGAGCAAGCTCCTTGTCGCCCGCAGACGACAGCATCGATTGACAGTTGAGTTCCCACGTAGCCATGGTCAAACCTCCGATTTAGTTGTTGCATGTGTTGAATACCATCCCGTGCGGACAAAAACTCACGCGAGGTGGTTGAGGTGGCGGCGTCTATGCCGCCGAGAAAGGGAAAGAAAAGAAAGAGAAACAGTCGGCGATTACTCGCACGAAGCGAGCAGCTTCTTAAGATCGCACTCCAATGCCTCACGCTCCTCAACGTCCATCACTGCAAGGGCGACACGCATCAGGGACACCTTGGCGGCAAGCTCCTTAACCTGGTCGGGGCGCTTGCTAAAGTGGTCGTAAATCCGCAGGGCCTCCCCGGCCGCCAGGTACTGCCACTTTTCCAACGAAGGCTTTTCGGACCTGCTCATGGCATCGACCCACTCGCCAAGACCCTGAAAACCGTTGCCCGTAGTCGTGCCGTTCATAACCACATCGAGCGGGCTCAGCAAGCAATCGGGCGATTTTTTGTACACCAATTTGGTGAGCATAAGCACCTGGGCAAGGTTGCGATACTTGTCCTGATCGGCATAGAGCACGTCGTTGTAGCAGGCGCACGCCTTAAGCAGCTCGTGGGCGGCAATGCGCTCCGGCCCATCAAACGGAACGCCGCGCAACAAGACCCCAGCAAGATCGAATGCTTTGCCGCCCTGCACGATCTTGTCGAGCGCCGAGCCGTCCATCAAATCCGCCAGCCAAGCAAGCTCGGGCTGATACGGCCTATGCTCGTCCTTGTCCCCATGCTCCATCCAGCTGTTCACCAGCGCCAGGGCTTCAATCTCCCTCCCGTTCAGAAAGGGCGAATTCTCCCCCATCTCTTCCTGCAAAAAACCCCGCGGCTCATGAGAGCGCTCGTACGCAACCGCAAGTTCCCCGTCGCTCACGACCAAGGTCGCACGGGAAATATAGGTATCTTCCCGCATGTCCCTCCAGGCGTACATCATAAGGGGACGCAGCTGACGGAGCATGCCGCGCGCGCCGGCACCTTCCTTAACCGCGCGCTTCGCCGCAAGGCGAGCAGCATCTGCCGTCAGCTCCATCTTGGCGCCATTTCCCATCATATTGTTGTGCTTGGGTAGGTACTGTTCATACGCAATCTGGACCAGATCGTCCACGCTCAAGGCGTTAAAGTTAATCACCGAGCCAATGCGCCCGCACAGCTCGGACATAATACCCCAAGTCTCAACATCCTCGATGGTCGCACTGTCTCGCAGCTCGTTTGCCGATTTTGCGGCGGTGCGCACGGCGGCATACGAGGATCCGAAGCCGACCGTGGTGCCAGACTTGTCACCCAGGCGCTTGCGCACCAGAGCGTCCAAGCCCATAAAGGCGCCGCCCAAAATGCAGACAACCTGATCGAGGTTGAGCGTCTTAATAGCCGCACTCTTGGAGGTATCACATTCGAACGGCATCTCCCCGCCTTCCAAAAGCTTAAGGAACGACTGCGATGGACTAAAACTCGATGCAACTTCTCCCCCATCGGGTTCGACACGAACCGCCTTGTCAAACTCGTCAAAGAGCACCAAACAAATTTCACCGGGATTCGCAGCCTGATAGTCCGCGACCTGCGATAGGCAGTTGATCATGCTGGCACCGCGCCAGCCCTCGCCCGTCATGGTGGAGACATCGAACACGAACAGCTTGAGCCCTGCGGCATCTGCCACGGCCTTGATGGTGTGGGTCTTTCCCGTACCAGTGGAACCCATCACCAAAATGGCGGCGGGCGAAAGAACGTCGCGCGGATCGGCGCCGCGTGCCAACATCACGCAGCGGTTGACCTCAAAGCTCAGCGCCGTCACAAAGGCCTCCAAGCTTCCTTCGTGGCCAATAACACTCTGACGCGTCTGCTCCACCAGACGCGAGGGCGCAATTCGAGTGAGCAGGTCCCGGTAGCGATCGATGTTTCGATACTGCTTCTGAGCCATGGGTGTTTTCCTTTCTATATTGGTTTTCTTACCTATGACGTGGCCCCGAGCCCATAAACTCCTACAGTGCCAGCGATGTCGCCGACTCCAGATAGATCACGTTGCCCGGCTGGGTAAAGACCGGAATGTGGTAGAGCAGCTGCAAAATGCCCTGCTTGAGCAGCGGAAACAGTGTGGGATGCAACACTTCGTACATCAGGGCACCAGCCATAAGAGCGGTAAGTACGGCAAGCAGCAAAAGCTTTTGAGCGTCAGAGAATACCGACATGGTCGTTCCTTTCTTTATGCGAGATATTTGGATTGCGTTGTGGGTTAGCGACTCATAGCGATGGCAATGCCAATAACCGCGATAACCACGGGGATCGCAAGCGATGCAAACAGAATCCCGGCAAAAAGGCCCACCACCAGCGCGCACACGATGATGGCCAGCGTGGTGGGTACAAGCGCAAGCAGAGGAGTAACCACGCAGACGGATGCAAAGCGAAGCCCGTGGAACAAGCACTCATGAGGGAATAAAGCCTTGAGGACCCCTTCGACAATTCGCCACTCGACAATCGTTCCGATGGTTAAGACAACAGCCCAAAGCAGGTAATCATTGGCGCGGGAATCCGAAGCCATCTTTCCGGTAACGCCGGCCCACCAATCAAATACGGCGGCATAGCCCAGCAAACAGACAATCGCACAGACGACGGATGCAAATGCGCCGGCACCCTCAATTACACCGAGCAGCTCGCACATGTCGGATTCGCGCCCTCCCGTTAACAACACGATCCATTTGTGGGCAAGCGCCGCAACAAACGCCGCGCCCAGCACAACCCAGTACACCCTAAACGCCACCAGGCGCCATGAATGGAGCGGGATCACCGTGTTGCTCTCGCTAATCTCGAACATAAACCCGCCGAGCCACGTCGTCAGCAAGCACATCATGTCGACGGCGACCACGTAGAGTACAACCGCAAAGACAGTTTGCAGAATCATGCCGAAAATATTCATCGCCGTTGGCTTCTTGGGGGCGTCCGGCTCGATTCTGTACATGTCGCATCCGTTCATTAGCTGTCCTTTCATTGCTGATGACATATTGGTCCGAAAGCCCGTTCTTTTTTAGAATTTTTTTTCTAAAAGCTTAACGCAGTTGATACCCCCGTGGGTTAAGCTATAAACACTCAATTTCAAATTCATCGGAGTTGGGCTGATAATATGAATTGACCGCGTCGTGCCATTGCCAACAACGACGCACTCCATATCGCACAACGCATGTCCGAGGAGGCAATCGTGCTTCTGTCTCGCGCAGAACAAGCAAAGCTAGGCCTTTATCATGCCTACAATCAGGATCCAGAGCCTCATAGCAGCGCATTTCTTGCAAACCTGGTTTCCTTTATGGTCTCAAAACTCCAGCCAACGCTAAAAACTCATACGCTTATCGAGCTGTGCTGCCGAGATTTTGAGTTTGCCCAAGATTATGCAAATGGACCCGCATGGTCTATCTGGGGCATCGACCTTAAGGACCCCGAAAGCACCGACTTTAGAACTCGCGGCACATCCGCTGATCCGTCTTTTACATTTACCAAAGCCGATGTCTTTGCCTCAACGCCAGAATCGGGTGCCGTGCCCCGTACCGATGAGCCCACGCTCATCTACTGCAGACCCCCCGAGCAAATCCCCCTCACTCAATTTGAGCCCTCGCTCGAAATTGCAGATGAGCATGTTCGGGATTTCCTTACGTCGAGGGCCCGTCAACTGCAAACACTTGTCGATGTACCAAGCCCGCTTTCGGTCAGCGAATGGTATTACGTTTTTCTCGCTGCTTCCCTTGCGTGTGAACGCCCGGATTCCATTGCGGTCGTACAAGTCTCCAACCGATTGCTCAACCTGGCACGCGCCGCAGACGGGCGCCGCCTGCTCTGCCAGCTTGGACTATTGACAGCGATAGTGTTACTTCCCAATACGATCGCCGCCAATAGCGATGGCTACGCCTTACTATTTCTGAGCGACCGTAAACCCAACGAGCCATATTTCCTCTTTGATGGGCGGTCATTTGACAACAAGCCCATGACAAGCGAGCTCATGCATCAGATCCAAGACTCGATTAGTTATGCTTACGCCAAGACAACCGATGTGACGCATTGGCGTCTCGGCGATCGAGGTGCCGAAAAAATCTGGCCTTTACTTCCCAGTGCTAAAAGCACCTCTTTTGCAGAGGAGTCCTTCGTTCGCTTTGGCAGCGTAGCGGACATACGCCGCGGCATTCCCCGTAGCACTCTTTTAAAGATGCCACAGATGGGTCTTAGCAGAACGGACCGACGAATTGACTGCTACTACCTATCGCTTAAACACTTAGTCGATGGAACGGTTATCGGTTTCGAAGATCTACCCGAGCGCGTATCCGACACGGATATTTACGATATGGGCGATACGGATCCAGGTCTTTTCTATCGTCTCAAACCGCTGGGCGAGTATGAAACCTGCATACTGATCTCACGCTTCGGACCACCATTTAAGCTGGCCCTCGTAGTGCCGGGAAGCATGAGGCGCGAGCCGGTGCCTCAGAAACCTCAGTTATGCCCTAAACTCATTGTCCCCTGCGATGTCGTCTTCTGCGCATCCTTTAAAGATGAACTACTAGCACGATTCTTCTTAGCCTACCTGTCATCCGATGAAGGACAGCAGAAACTCTTAGCCTCCTCACACGGAGACTCGCTTGCGCAGCTATCTCCTAAAGACCTGCGAAGCATGACCGTGCCTGTTCCCGGGCAAGCAGAACAGGAGCGCTGCGCGCAAGAGTACGAAGCAAAACAGCGCGCCTACGAGGATGCCCTTAAGCAGGCGGGACATTACGCCGCGAGTAAGGGGACGATGTAACGGCCGGGGTTGACAGGCTGTCCGGACTTTTCCGACAGTCTGTCAATCAGGCGCGCCGATCAGCGCGGCGGCTAAAGATTCTCATCGGACTTCGAGCTAGCTTTGACCGCCTCTTCACCCGCGATCAGGTCCCTAACCGTTATATGCGCACTGTACGTAGCATCCTCAATCTTTTCCATAACATCAGGGTCGCAAGTTCCCCAAATTTCTTTAAGGACTCGAGCCAATCCCCAAGCAGCGCTGAGCAGGACGTCAACATCCTTTAGATCTAAGTGGTTGATCGTAAAGGGACAGTACTCGCGCTCCAGCAGATAGGTGTCAACGGCGTCAATTGCCTCAGCCGCGTACCGCTCAAGATCGGGATGGGGATGGAAGGCGCACAGCGCCTTGTACGGATCGGTCGGCTCAATCCAATACAGCGTTGTCGCATCCTCGCATTTCTCGAGCGGATAACGCTCAACCGCCTTCTCCCAACTTTCATACCAGGGATCGGCATCGCCGTCCGTCATTGACTTGCAAAGATCGATCGCCGCAGAAACAGTCGCACACGAATATCTATAGCTGGCGTCTTTCTTAAACTCATCATTGAGCTCGACGTCGCCAGACAGCTCCGCCTCCATGATCAGGAACGGGCCGTCATCATCCGTAATGTTCATGGGATAGTTGTTGCACTCATAGTTCGGGTACATTTTGTCTCCAATCAACCGTTCGGACACATTAACAAGCAATATCAAAACCGCGCTCACGCGGAGGGCCGTCGTCCTCGCGCCAATCTGCAAGTTTTTCTCATCGCGTGAAAAGAACTTGCGATTTCTGCAAGTTTTTCTCACGCTACGATAAGAACTCGCATGATCGCCCCGCTACCTGCGCCACGAGGCAGCAAGGATAACGGGAATCCCAGCAAGGCACACCGCCAAGGCCACGGCTGCGAACGCGAGCGCGATGGCCACGCTCACGACGACATAGGCCACGGCGATGAAGGCCAGCGCCAGCAGGCAGGCGAGCAGCTCGGCCACGTAGCACAGCACCAGGTTCGAGCTCGCGCGCTTCAGCAGGACGTCGGCGAGGCGGACAAGCTCGACGGCAAAGCCGCTGCCGAAATTGCGTCCGGGGCCCTTGGCGAGAAACCACTTGAACAGGCACATCAGGGCGCAGCCCAGCATGATCATGATGGAAACGGCCCATACATTGTGCCCCGACTCAACAAGGCCCTGGTCACCCATCGCACTGCCGTTGATGAGCCAACTCGTTCCATAGCCCATGAACAGCATCGCCAACAGCAAACAAGCGCTCACCGCGGCGAGAAGGCGCGACACGCGCCTGCTGAACACCGGGGCATCGCAGCTGAGCCCAAAACCCTCGCGGACGCGCCAAACGGCATGGTAGGCCGGGTACGCCGCGACGAGCGCGGCCACGAGCATTGACGCCCAATCGGACCCAGGCGCCGCCGACGCGTACTCCGCAATCGCGGAAACGGAGCAGTTGGTGTGGAACGACTCGTTCAGGAACAGCGCGACCTCGCCCTTCCAGACGCAGAACGGAGCGGCGACAGAGGCGATACCGACGGCGGCGAATGCGGCGACGGCGATGAGCAGCGCGCCCTGCACGAGCTTGACGACCTCGCCTTTGGCGGTGCGGGGTGCAGACTCAACGGCGCTGGACGGAATTTGGATAGAAGTGTTCATGTTTTTCCTTTCAAAGAAGGCTACGTTCGCAAGCTAATGTAAGAAAACACTGTCTTCGAGGGATTGAACAAGGCTGTTGCCCCCAGAGACAAACAAATGTTGTTATCGGCATATTGGCCGCTCGGGCACTTCATCATTACGCATTTGTAATTCATCAAATCGCAGGGTCTCTTTACGCTCAAGCAGAACAGATTGAATAAGCTCGTGGACGGCGGCATTGCAGTAGCACAACGACTCCCACGTGGCCAACAAGTCGTCACCAACTCCCTTGCAAGCAACAGAGGAGTCCTCGAGCTCATAGGCAAGATCAATTGCCTCGTCAACCATCTGCTTCATCTGCAACAGCGTGCACGTGAGATTCGCCTCATTCGACTCGTCGCAAATATAAATACAATTGGACTCAAGCATCTTTGAATCTCCCTTCAAACAACTGACACCTGCAGAATAGTGAAAAGAGATAAAAAGCAACCCGCAATCTACCGCTATATAGCGTTAGATTGCGGGCTTTACCCTAAAACTCACTTGACTTTGAGATGGCTCATGACTCGCGTTCAATTATGTTGCATATATCCTTTGCCTTCACTTTCGGATACTGCGCATAGAAGTACACTTCACCGTCCCCCTTTTCACCGCGCACAGTGATTGCACCCAGACTCAAACCCTTAGCGGACGGAACTTTGCATTTCTGCACGCTCTCTTCGCCTTCATCGAAAAGTCGCAGGTACCCTTGTTTCATCAGAATGTTATTGGCCTTTGCTGCCCTAATCCTTGAGCCACCTACGCTCAGTATTTTCGAAATCGAGGCATAGCCTTTAGCTTCCGCCTGATCCATTGAGTAACAGACCGGCAAACGTTCGGCCCCCGCAAAAGCCGCTTCGTAAACAACGCCCTCTCGCATGATTTCCACACTCTTATGGCCATGTTCATCAAGCTGAAAAGCAGTGAAAAGACATTGAAGCGCCAGCCAGACCTCGCCCGCGCTAACCATCTCTTCTCGATCGGTATGACAGGCGCTATTACGAAATTTAGTGAATTGACCCAACGTTTCGCCGAGCGTCCTCCACCAGTCCCCCTTTGACGCCTGCGTCAGCTCTGTATTTTCAACTCGAACAGAGGATGCCAGTAGCTCACTCTTTTTTTCAATTAATCCTTTGTATTGACCGAGGTTAAGGCTCTCAAGCTCCTTGAGCGGCTTTCTTGCAACAACATAATCGGGAGCAATGGCCTTTAAGGCCGGCAACAATTTCAAACGCAAGTATCTCTCTGCCGCGCGGCAGAACATTAGCAGGCAAAATGCGCAATCTGAATCGCTATCGGTACCAACACTGCCAATGCCAAATATCTTGCACAGAAGAAGCCCCTGTTCGATATTCTCAAGCACCCTATTTTTGCCATTTTGGTCGCACGCGCAATCAGCAAATGCGCTTTGAAGAGCTTCGCGCGAAGAGAAGCCTATGATTCGACAGTCTTCTGCATCCAGATTAAAGCTTTTAAACGCTTCGCTCACATTGTCCAAATAGGAATCGGTGCTTACATCAGAACACCAATCATCTTCATTGACATGTTCCTCGTCCGCGTCAGTTGCCTCCCGTGGAAGAGATTCTCCTCGCGGCAACATATCTTTCGCCGCATTGAGCTCCTCAATAGCTCCAGTTGTCTGGTACTTTTCCCAATGCTCAACCCATGCCGTGTCGAGAATTCGCTTCATCGTTGCAACGTTCTCATTAATCTTCCACGCTGCATAGTCAGCAATTACGTAAAGGCGATACTTAGCTCGGCTTGCCGCAACATTCACGATATTTGGATTTACAAACCTGATTGCACCTTCACAACTACGACTTGTATCGCACCCCAAGACAAATATCACCTGATGGGCTTCTTTGCCTTGAAACGTATGAACCGTACCAATATTAAACTTTGCGAATGCACTCCAAGCACGCTCTGCTATTCCTTCAGGCGTCTCTTCTAACAGCCTATTCTTAAGCCCGCTGACAACAGTTTTAAACGGAGAAATGATATAGAGGCTCGGAATAGAACACTCTTCATGCTCACCCGACCCGCCGGCTTTTTTCTTAGTCGCAGCCGCCGTTTTCCTAAAAGCCTCCTTGACAATCTCGTACACTCTGTCGCCCTGAGCATCAACATAGTGGTCGCGATTGCCGCGTTCAAATCCTGCAACATTGATCCACTGTGAGGACTTTAGATAAAAGCTGCCAGCGAGATCCTTTTTTGGATTAGCCGTCTCGTTAAGCATGGAGCCCTGATACGAAATTTCATTCGAGATATCGAACATGGGCGATATGCAGCGACGATGAACCACAAGCGGGCAACCAATCCATTGATCACCCTCGCCATTGCTGCGCAGATGGCCATAGGGATTAACGGCATCGGCAAGTCGTTGGACCGAAGCCATGTCTCCCTTAAACGGCAGCAATACTTTTTTACCAAGGGTAGCGCGGAGCTCCTTAACATCCCCAGTAATCACAGGCTCAATCTGAGAAGGGTCGCCGACAATCATTGCACGTCGACTGCGGGCAAGGGCACCCAAAGCGGCATACGGCACCGCCTGTCCAGCCTCATCTATAATCAACAGGCCGAACAGGGGTACAGCCCCACCAATCTGAACATCCTCAAGCATGCGACCAATCGACGCAAATGTGGAAGAAATCACTGGGGTAAGCAAACCGAGTGCCTGAAAAAGCGCAGGGGCCATCTTCCGTCTGTCGGCTTGCGTGAACTCTATCAACTCCTTTTTGCCAGAATCGGCGCCTTTGTCTTTAGCTCCCCAGTATGTTCGTAGAAACGTAATGTTGTTCCGCATGCATTTTGATTCGAGAATGAACTCGCGTGTCACCTGCAGCGCGTACAGAAATAGCAGGTTACGCTCCTTTTTTAGTTCATCGTCATCGGATGGATTATAAAGATGAGCGCTCTTTCGGCTTTCGTTATCCCCCTTTGAGATAGACTCAACAAAACGCTCGTCAATCGTCTCGACAGATTTAGTGCCCTTGACTACGTCCTCTAACCCCTTAATCTTCACCTGCAAAGAGACTAGTTTCTTCTTTTCATTCTCTAATTCTTCGTATTTGTCCTCAAATCCCGTACGCAGCTCAACAAGTTTCTGCTCCGACTTGGTTTGCTGCATAAAGGAATCGAGCTCTTCACGGCAATCGGACACGCGACCCTTATACAAAATGCTCCAGATCCGTCCACTGGCCTTTTCTTCCGCATCGCGCAGCTCTTTTTCGAGCGCTCTCTTTCTCTCCTCATAATCGGCGGTATACTTCGCAATGTCATCAAGATATTTCCGGACATCGCCTGCAGCACCGCCTTCAAAAGGATGAGGCAGGCATACCGTTTCGATTGTCAGCTCTTCAACTATCTTTCGCTCGTCCTTTTGACACTCACGATCCAATTGAGGCAAACGCGATTTAAGGTTCAGAAGCTCGCGTTTCTTAGCGGCTTGTTCCTCCATTCGATCGAATCGATCGGATACCTTTTTGTATTGAACAAGAAACAGTTTCTTCGCCTTAGAAAACCGCTTGCCCTTTCCCAGCCCGCCGCTAAACTGCAGCGAAGAAAGCTCGCAATCTCTGAAATTATTAATATTCCTACGGTTTCCCAGACATGCCGCAATCATAAGCCCAGGATGCGCAGGGTCGCGAAGATTGCCATTATTGTCAACGAGCGCCGAAGAGAAATAGAGATCATCCACCGGTTTCTGCTCGTTTTTCTTTCCCCAAACAATGTTGGACAAATCTGACTCTAGAAACTCCTTTTTCTCAGATTCGTCTATACCCTCCCAGAACGCCTTTCCATCAGGAAGCTCTTTGGCGATATTCTCAACTGCTGCATTGTTTGTCGAGCAGACCAAAATGCTGAGACTATTTATCGCATCTCCGGTCCTGCCCTTTTTGAAGCGATATGGATTCTCAGCATACTTGAGATAATCTTTGCTAAGTTCCACCTCTTCGAAGGCGTCATCGGGCTTGTCATATTCGCACAGCAGACGGGCTTTTTCGACAACGTTAGCCGCAACGATGTCCTTGAGCAGGGTTGTTTTTCCCGTGCCCGGGGGACCGTTAACCGACATAACGTCGTTTGCGGGGTATTTGCGTGTCGAACCGCCACGACCAACCGCAAGATTTACCGCCACTTGTTGCATCAAACTCAAGGAGTATTTACTCGGCCAGCGACCGATAGGTGTAGCGCCGGCTCCCAACACTTCAGAAAAAAAATCTGCACGGGCAGTCAGATCATCATCGTCTTCGCCGCCCAGAAGATCAATCTCTCCACAGGCAGACTCCTCCCTCAAGCCGCCTTCAAGGTAAGCGGCGACTAGAGGCAGCGGCCCCTTATCCAAATCGTCGAATGACCCTGACTTGCACTGCTCATTTATCCGGGAAATATCTTTTGCGAAAAATGAGTGACAGAGCGATTGGTCGAACACTGGGTACGCATCGCCCCCATTGTCCTTTGGCTTCATTGCTCTATATTCAACAAGCAGCCTTGAACACCACTCGCTGATACGTTCAGCCCCGTCACCGTCGGGAAGGCAGCTGGCAATCCCCTCAATCATTGGTCGGACGCAACTATCGACAAGGTCCCTAATGACACCATATGTCAGCTTTGTTCCATTGAGTTTTTCGTTGATTTTATTGCGGATTTCATCCTGCTCTTTCTCAAAGCTAACGATGGCATTTAGGCTATTCCCGACGTTCCTCTTCAACCACCAAAATAAAGAGGACAACTCAAGGCTGACAAATTGACCATCAGGACTCACACCTAATAGTGCGACCGTCATGCACTCATCCTCTTTTTCGATTTCATTCCCCGGTTTTTCTGCAATATAAGTCATGACCGCTTCGCGCGGAACGGAGCCCAGGTGACAATAAATCGTTGAGATCGGCCAGTTTTCGCCGTTTGTGACACTATCCGCACGTTCTCTCGCTTCTTCAAAAGGCGTCCTTAAGTACTGGTCGTCCCGCTCTTCTGGAACAAAGCAGTCATCAAGCATTCCTTTTCTGGGCCTAGGCGGATTTTTCTTATCTTCGGGTTGGTCGCCTTGGCTCAAAAAATCGAGCAAATACCAGTAATCCAACGCATCGCCAATTGCTTGCTTTTTCTCAGCAGGGGTCATTTGAATCAGTCCTCGCACTCACATAGATACATTTATGTCCAATGATGTCCACGACGTCATCGCGCAATTTCTTTGGTTGAAGTATCTCAAACACATCGAGCCACTTCATCGCCCATGTTTTCATGCCGTCATACGATGCCATAAACGAATACTCTGGATTTGGGTGCCCGTCCTGCGTCTCGCACCGAAACCCATCGTTCCCGGCAAATTCGGCTAAAAGATACTTCTCCTTTGCCTGGCTATGGCACCTTACGCGAACCGTAACTATATCGTCACTAAACATCCTGTTCACGCCAGCACGAGAGAACCTTTTCGCCTCTTCGGCCATCGCTTCAAAACGACCTTTTGCATCATCCACTGGTCCAGCAATGGTTATATCCCGCAGGCTATCAACTC
The DNA here is from genome assembly GCA_008668795.1 of Collinsella aerofaciens. GTDB lineage: Bacteria > Actinomycetota > Coriobacteriia > Coriobacteriales > Coriobacteriaceae > Collinsella > Collinsella aerofaciens_AS. The sequence continues at coordinate 25,347 of RQBM01000150.1, forward strand.
GAATTGCGTCAAAAGACCTCGCAGCACCCTTGTGACCCACAAACAGGTAGTAGTAGCCATCGTGCATGCATAGATGATATGGCGTATGGCTATGCAGTCGCCCCTTATCAGAAGTTCGAAAGCGGACTCTCTGCCTTTGGCTAATGGCCTTTTCCAATAACTTCAAATTTGCAAGCGTTGCTTCCATATTTGCAATTCTGCCGCTTTTGAGCAGGGCGTTTTCTTGAGCCAAACGATCTTCAATCTGCTGCCTTTCTTCGCCGCACAGCAGGCGAAGAACTGCATGCTCGAGCGCGTCGGCTCCACCTACACCCGTAGAAGCTTCGATGAGACGGCACAAATGCTCAATTTGCGCACCATCAATTTGACGCTCTATGCTGTACAGGTGCTTCGCATTTTTAGGAGCAGGATCCCCCTCACCATTCGTCAGTCGCTCGCCCTTACATGCCAACCGACTTGCAATCACTGTGTAGAACGGATTCAGGCAACTGTTGTCGAGGTCGATTCTATTCATCTCGGTTAACGGACTGACGCCCGCATTATTGCAGAGCGAAGGCTTTTTTGATCCAGAATCAACAAGTGCGTTCAATACGCCCTGCACTGTGTCACGCTTAACTTCATATCCATAACGAGCTTTAAGCTCCGCCATTATGTCCGAAACGCTCAACCCTTTGCCAAGCCCAGCATCGGTTTCCTCCAATAGGATACGCTCGACATATATCGCCAGCTCCTTTGGATATGCTCGGTGATTTCCTTGGGTTTTCGGTTGAACCATAGCCGCCTCCAATCTGAACAATCAACATTTTATTCAGTCAATATAACCAGGAGATTGAAAGTGCCGCTATTTAACGGTGAACGGCGAAGCCATCCATAAAGGGCTCCGCCGTTCACAAAAAGAGTAACACAACCCGTATACGACGTATTGACTATTAGAGCGCGCTCGTAGCAAATTTGAATCTTGAATCAGACATGGGCGCCCAGCATCGTCTATACGCGCCATAATCGCCGCTGGATAAATCATGACGGTACCAGTATTGTGAGTATTTATGCGTTTCCGTACCGCGAATATTGCGGGACAGTACCGGCGGTATCGTGAATCGGTACCGCCGGTGTCCGTTCAGCACCGTCAGCCGTATATGTCGCGCATGTTGACGTCTCCCATCTCTAGCCAGACAGTGCCGTGCACGATCCTGTCCATGATCGCCCCGGCGTAAATCCCGCCGCCCAACCTGGCGTGCCAGCCCTTCGACCTGTACTGCGCGCAGAAGACGGTCGAGGACGAACCGCAGCGCAGCTCCATGAGCTCGAGCAGCATCGCCCTGAACAGGTCGTCGGGCTTGTTCAGCAGCCACTCGTCGAGCACGAGAAGGCCGTACCCGCCGAACTTCCTGAGCAGCTAGCGCTCATGCTCAATTCCGAAAAACGGATGTGACCAAACCCGTAATCACGACGTTAACAAACACACGGCGGGATGCCCGCCGCCAAGGATGGCAACCACTGACGTGTGCGGCGGAGTACGTGACGGCGGCGCCCCGTGAACATCATGCGCGCGTGGGCGTCGCGCAGCAGTGTTTGCCGGCGCTGGGCGGCAAAAGATGTTGTTTGCGTTAACTTTGCCTGTCCGAGCTCGCATGCAGATTTCCATCGTAGGTCAAGCCTATACATTGGCGCAACCCGGCTTTATAATCGCGCTATTTTCTGCTAATTCGCGTTATTTCTTGTTCGGGGGCAATGATGGAAGAGTCTTGGGTGACTATGAAGGATATAGCCTCCCATGTTGGAGTGACCCCGGAAACGATTCGCAGCTGGATTAAAACCAAGGAGTTTCCCGCCCAGAAGGTCGGCCACCAGTGGAGATTCAAATACAGCGCCGTTGACGCGTGGACGGAGGGACGTTGCTCCGAGACGGATTGTGAAAAACCCGATAATCAGAGCGAACACTTTGAGCCAACCTTGATCAACGGCGACTGTCTGGAAGCCCTTCATGGCCTCGCTAGCGATTCAGTTGACCTTATTCTTACCGACCCTCCCTATAACCTCGGCCTGTTCATGAAGGAGCGCGCAACGAACCTCAAGGCGCTCCGAGATAACTACTTCGGGGCGGCGGGCTGGGACAACCTCGAGTACGAGGAATGGAACGAGTCCATGGACTCGTTCTTTGAGGAAGCCGCCCGTGTCATGAAGCCGGGTGGTTCCATGATCGTATTCATGGCGGTCATCAAGGTCGAGTCGATTATCACGCAGGCCGTAAAGCACGGGTTCTATTACAAGACAACCGGGACATGGCATAAGCAGAACCCCATGCCGAGGAACATGAATCTTCACTTCGTGAATTCCACCGAATCGTGGATCTACTTCACGTATGGAGCGCGAGTCGGCACGTTCAACAACGACGGCAAGGCCGTTCACGACTTCTTCGAGTCCCCGGTCACCCCGAAGCGAGAGCGCGAGTACGGCAAGCACCCGACCCAGAAGCCCGTCGCGCTCATGGACTTCTTCGTTGAGAAGCTTTCCAATCCGGGCGACCTCGTGCTCGACCCCTTCATGGGCAGCGGAAGCTCCGGGGTTTCCGCGGTTCGCGACGGAAGACGTTTTACCGGCATTGAACTAGAGAAGTCCTATTACGACATCGCAACCAAGAGGATCCAGGACGAGCTATGACGAAACCGACAGTAATTGATTTGTTTGCCGGCGTGGGCGGCCTTTCTCTTGGGTTCGAAATGGCCGGTTTCGACGTGAAGATTGCAAATGAGTTCGATCCGTCTATTGCCGAGGCATACACACGCAATCGGCCGGATACCAAAATGGTGGTCGCCGATATTCGTGACCTCGATATTGAGAAGACCTTTTCCGAGTACGCGGGCAAGACGACCATCGTCATCGGCGGCCCTCCCTGCCAAGGATTCTCCCAGAAGGGCCAGAGGAAGAGCATCAACGACCCGAGGAATTTCCTCTTCCTCAAGTACTACGACGTGGTCAAGTTCGTGAAGCCGAAGTACTTCGTCATCGAGAACGTCCCCACCCTCCTGACGACCGAGAACGGCTACTTCAAGAACGAGATAGTGGAGCTGTTCAGCGCCCTGGGCTATGCCGTCAACTGCGGCGTCCTTTGTGCTGCTGATTACGGCGTGCCGCAGGATAGGCACCGTACTTGCATCATCGGTAAACTTGACGCCGACGAGACCGTCGCCCTCCCGGCCCCCTACGGCCGATCCGCGACCATATGGGACGCCATTAGCGACCTCGCCTATTTGGAATCCGGAGAAGGCGAGGAAGTCTCAAAATACCGCAACAAGCCACAATCGGCATACCAACGCATGATGCGCGATGGGTCGACCGAGCTCTACAACCACATCGCGACCGCGCACTCTAAGATCACCCTGGAGCGACTGAGGATGATTCCGCCCGAGCACGGCAAGGAGATGCTCCCCACCGAGCACCTCACCAAGTCCATCTACAGCGGCACTTGGTGCCGGATGAAGAAGGATGGCATCGCGAGGACGATCACTACGCGGTACGACACGCCGTCATCGGGCGAGTTCACGCACCCGTTCCTGAACCGAGCGATAACCACTCGGGAGGCTGCTCGCATCCAATCCTTTCCGGACACGTATCATTTCTATGGGGCCAAGTCGTCACAGATGAAGCAAGTCGGCAACGCTGTCCCACCCCTGCTTGGTAAGGCAATTGCCGAGCAGATCATGCATGACCTCAAATCGTAAGGAGTGGTGAACCGTGCTGCTTCCCAGTAAGCTCGAGTTTCGCGAACCAATTAGCCCTAGGCTGTGGGTATCCAGCTCAGTGGTAAAGGATCCCAAACGAACGCTTGCGTTGCTGATTCTATTGTGGCTGGCAAAAGAGAAGCCTGCGAAAATGACGATCACGCCTGCCAACGAACTGGTTGACGGTGAGTCCAGTTTAAAGCTGCTGCTTAGCTATGCCAATAGTCTCAATGTACCTGTGAAAGAGACTGACCTAGGCCTTAATACTGTGTCACTTTTTCAAGCGCAAATTGAATCCTTGGATGCTGTTTTGTGCCTAGTATGGCGTCTTGCGCGAGTAAGCACGGTTGGTTCTCCTCGTTCGGCCGAGCGTATGTTAGCGCCGGGCGATTTTAGCCGCTAATAGTCAAACTATTTTGACCAATCCCGGTCACCGAATAATGGCCACCGTGCCTCCCCGCCGCCACTACGCTGGTGGTGCCAACACGCCGGCGTTAGGAGGACCATTGAGGTG
>RQBM01000180.1:0-5003 GCA_008668795.1 Collinsella aerofaciens
CACGCAAGTCACGCCGCGGCGCACGGCCTCGGTGCGTAGCAGGTAGCCATCACCACGCGAGCCCGGGCCGTACGTCGTGTTGATGATCACCGCAATCTTGCCATCGCCAATGAGGTCGCCGATGTTGGGACGTTCGCCGTCGTGCGGGCCGCTGATCTTTTCCACGACCTCGCACGTCACGTTGCCTCCCCGCAGCACGCGCGCCGTACCCTCGGTGGAGCAGATGTCGAAGCCCAGGTAGCGCGGGATCCGGGCGACCGAAAGGATATGGAGCTTGTCGCGGTCGCACCCGCTAATGAACACCTTGCCGCAGCTCGGATCGGGCAGCTTGTAGTCGATCGCCAGCTGCGTCGTGGCGTATGCCTCGGGATAGCTCTTGGCGATACCCATGACCTCGCCGGTCGACTTCATCTCGGGCCCCTGGATAACGTCGGCAACGGGGAAACGGCCGCAGGGCATAGCGGCGTCCTTCATGCAGAACCAATCGAGCTGACGCTCGTCGCTCGGCAGGCCCAGGCTCGCGATGGAATCGCCCGCCATGATGCGCGCCGCGCACTTGGCGAGCGGCACACCGGTAGCCTTGGAGATAAACGGCACGGTACGGCTTGCGCGCGGGTTGGCCTCGATCACGTAGACGGTCTCGCCCTTAATGGCGTACTGCACGTTGACCAGGCCGCGGACTCCCAGCGCCATCGCGATGCGGCGCGTGGTCTCGCGGAGCTTCGCCTGCAGGCTCTCGCTAAAGCTAAACGGCGGAATGCACGTCGCGGAGTCGCCGGAGTGAATACCGGCCTCCTCGATATGCTCCAAGATACCGCCGATATAGACCTCCTCGCCGTCGCACAGGGCGTCGACATCGGACTCGATTGCACCCTCCAGGAAGCGATCAAGATACACCGGGTAGTCGGGGCTAATGCGCGCAGCCTCGGCCATGTAATCGCGCAGATGCTCGGCATCGTAGGCGATCATCATGCCGCGGCCGCCCAACACATAGCTCGGACGCACCAGCAGCGGGTAGCCAATATGTGCGGCAACGGCCTCGGCCTCCTCAAACGAAGTGGCCTGACCCGCCGGCGGGTACATAATGCCCAGTTTGTCGAGCAGGGCGGCAAAACGCTCGCGATCCTCGGCAAAATCGATGGCGTCGGGCTTGGTACCCATAATGTTCACGCCGCTCTCCTCGAGCATGCGTGCCAGCTTAAGTGGGGTCTGGCCGCCGAGCGTCACCACGACGCCGTCGGGACGCTCAACGTCGATAACGTCCATGACGTCCTCGTAGGTGAGCGGCTCAAAGTACAGGCGGTCGGATGTGTCGTAGTCGGTCGAGACGGTCTCGGGATTGCAGTTGACCATGATGGTCTCAAAGCCGCGGGCCGCCAGCGCGTAGCTCGCGTGCACGCAGCAGTAATCGAACTCGATACCCTGGCCAATGCGGTTGGGGCCGGCGCCCAGGATTATCGCCTTGGGCTTGTCCGCCGGCGTGGTCTCGTCGGGAGCCACGCACTTCTTGGCATCCGGGCTTGTGCGGTAGATGTTCTCGTACGTCTTGTAGTGGTACTCCGTGGCGCTCGAGAACTCGGCCGCGCAGGTGTCGACCGTCTTCATGCTGGGAACCACGCCCAGACCCTTGCGGTAGGCGCGCACAAAGCGCTCGTCCGAGCCGGTCAGCGCGGCGATCTCGGCATCGCTCGTGCCATACTGCTTGAGCAGGCGCATTGCGTCGGCGTCAATGTCCTCCACACGCAGGCCGCGGATGCTCTCCTGAACTTGCACCATATCGTTGATACGGTTGAGGTACCACGGATCGATACCGCAGATGGCATGGATACGCGCGACATCCCAGCCACGGCGCAGGGCCTCGACCACAAAGAAGATGCGATGCTCGGTCGGCGTTGCCACGGCCTGAGCGAGCTCATCGTCGCTCAGCTTGTCGGCACCTTCCTTGCCACCGACACAAATGCCCTGATGCCCGTCCTCCAGCGAGCGCATGGCCTTGCCGAAGGCCTCCTCAAAGGTGCGGCCGATCGCCATGATCTCGCCCACGGCCTTCATGCGCGTGGTGAGCGTGGGGTCGGTACCCTTGAACTTCTCGAAGGCAAAGCGCGGCACCTTGACCACGCAGTAGTCAATCGTGGGTTCAAAGCAGGCAGGCGTTGCCTTGGTAATGTCGTTGACGATCTCGTCGAGCGTGTAGCCCACAGCCAGGCGCGCGGCGGCCTTAGCGATGGGGAAACCCGTGGCCTTGGAGGCCAGCGCGGACGAACGGCTCACGCGCGGGTTCATCTCGATGACGATCAAACGACCGGTGTTGGGGTTCACGGCAAACTGCACGTTGGAGCCACCGGTCTCGACGCCGATCTTCTCCAGAATGGCGAGCGAGGCCACGCGCATGCGCTGATACTCAAGGTCGGAGAGCGTCTGCGCCGGCGCCACGGTGATGGAGTCGCCGGTGTGCACGCCCATGGGGTCGAGATTCTCGATGGAGCACACGATGATGCCGTTGCCGGCGTGGTCGCGCATGACCTCCATCTCGTACTCTTTCCAGCCCTCGATGGACTCCTCGACCAGCACCTCGTGGGCAGGCGAGAGTTCCAGGCCCTGGCTCACGATGGAGACGAGTTCCTCGTGGGTGTGAGCGATGCCGCCGCCGGCGCCGCCGAGGGTAAAGCTCGGGCGCAGTACACAGGGATAGCCTACGCGCTCGGCGATAGCCTCGGCGTCGGCCACGCTGTAGGCATAGCCCGAGCGCGCGACCTCCAGGCCGATCTCGGCCATGGCCTCGTTAAAGAGCTTGCGGTCCTCGCCGCGCTCGATAGCGGCCAGGTCGCAGCCGATCATCTCGACGCCGTACTTGTCCAGCGTACCGTCTTTCGCCAGCTCGACGGCGGCGTTCAGACCGGTCTGGCCGCCCAGCGTGGGCAGCAGCGCGTCCGGGCGCTCTTTCTTGATTACGCGCTCGATAAACTCGGCGGTGATGGGCTCGACATAGGTGCGGTCGGCAAGACCCGGGTCGGTCATAATGGTCGCCGGGTTGGAGTTGACCAGGATGACCTCAAAGCCATCCTCCTTGAGCACCTTGCAGGCCTGGGCGCCGGAGTAGTCGAACTCACAGGCCTGGCCAATAACGATGGGGCCCGAACCAATGACGAGGATGCGCTTGATGTCAGTACGTTTAGTCATGTTAGTTCTCCTCGGTCTCAGCGGTCTCGGACTCAGCAAAGTTCCAGCCAGCCAGGCGGTCCTTCGCGGTGTCGATGTCCAGGTAGTTCTCCTCGCCGTCCATGAGTCGCGTAAAGGCGGTAAAGAGATAGTGGGCATCGGTGGGGCCAGGCGAGGCCTCGGGGTGGTACTGGACCGAGAAGCACGGGGCGTCGAGCAGCTGGATGCCCTCGGCGGTGCCGTCGTTGAGGTTCACATGTGTCAGGCGAATGCGGCCAAAGCGCTCGTTCATCACGACCGGCGCGATTCCGCGGCGCACCCAGACGCGCAGATCTCCATCGGCCGCATGCTCGGTCTCGCCGCCGGAAAGCTCGGGGACAAGCTTGCCCAAGCTGGGGAACAGCAGGCCAAAGCCATGGTTTTGCGCGGTGATCTCCACGCGACGGCTTACCAGGTTCATGACCGGCTGGTTGCCGCCGCGGTGACCGAACTTAAGCTTTTCCATCTGGGCGCCGCAGGCCAGGCTGATCATCTGGTGACCAAGACAAATACCAAAGACCGGCACCTTGCCGATCAGCTGCTGCACCTGCTCGTAGGTCTCCACCACGGCGTCGGGGTCGCCGGGGCCGTTGGACAAAAAGACGCCATCGGGATTCATGTCGAGCACCTCACTCGCGGGCGTATCCCACGGCACGACGGTAAGATCGCAGCCGGCGCGCACCAGGCCCTCCAGAATGCCGCGCTTCACACCGCAGTCGTAGGCGACCACTTTGTGACGGGCAGGAGCGGCAGCCGAAAGCGCAAAGTCATGCGTGGCAGGCAGGTCGGCGGCCACAAACTCGTGAGGCGCGGGGCAGCTTACGGTCTTGACCAGGTTCTCGCCTACCAGCGTGGGCGCTGCGGCCAGACGCTCGGCAAGCTCGTCGACGTCGAAGATCTCGGTCGAGATAATGCCCATTTTGGAACCATTGTCGCGCAGATGGCGCACCAGAGCGCGGGTGTCGACGCCCTCGATAGCGACGATGCCGTGAGCGCGCAGGTACTCCGGCACGCTAACGGCCGAGCGCCAGTTAGAAGGCGTGGCGCACATGTCGCGAACGATCATGCCGCGCATGGCCGGAGCGCTCGCAGGGCGCACGGCGTCGCCGGGGAAGGCCGACTGGACGTCGGTCTCGTCGATACCGTAGTTGCCGATCTGCGGATAGGTCATGGTTACGATTTGGCCGGCATAACTCGGGTCGGTCATGACCTCAAAGTAGCCCTCGAGCGAGGTGTTGAAGCAGACTTCGCCGGTCGCGGTGCCCTCGGCGCCGCATGCACGTCCATAAAAAATGGTCCCATCCTCAAGATACAGGATGCAGGGACCGCAGGTGCCCTTGCTGGTTTTGGCCAGCATGCGCTGGCAAAGCTCGCTGGGCGCGAAGGTGCGGGCGGCAGCGCCCGCGGTATGGTTGTTCGCCATAATTCTCCTTCCCGGTCTCACAGGACCGGCTTAAAGGTGTGTAGTTAGGCCTCGCGGTATTGTAACCGCAAGTATGCCTCATGGCGTTAATTTCATTGAAATGTTTACGAAATGATAATTATGACTTTCTATGCATAATGATTTTTGAATCCCCGTCCCAGAAAAATCATCCCGCGTGGTCACTTGGCTCACGCGGGATGATGGCGTCTTATTTTTTCTTGTCCTGCTCCAGCAGTTCGGACGGTGAGCGATCGGGCTTGCCGCCGCGGAAAATCTCGCGGCCATGCAGACGATGCTCCAGGTCACGTTCGGCCTTTTCCTCGTCAATCTTGGTCTGGCTCACCACCGGGTCCTCAATCAACGACGACACCGAGTTCACCTG
>RQBM01000003.1:0-2868 GCA_008668795.1 Collinsella aerofaciens
ACGCCGCTCTCAAAGATCGGCATGAACTTATCGCCGGGGACATGCTCGGGCACGTTGCGGTACAGGTTGTCGCCGCGACGCTCGGCATGGCCCATCTTGCCCAGGACGCGGCCGTCGGGGCTCGTGATGCCCTCGATGGCGAGTGCGGAGCCGTTGGGGTTGACGGAGAGATCCATGCTGGGCTTGCCGTTCTCGCCCACGTACTGCGTGGCGACCTGGCCGTTGGCGATCAGCTGGGCGAGCACTTCGTCATTGGCGACAAAGCGGCCCTCGCCGTGGCTGATGGCGACGGTGTAGGGGTCGTCCAGGCTGCACTGCGACAGCCACGGGGACAGGTTGGACGAGATGCGGGTGCGCACCAGACGGCTCTGGTGGCGGCCGATGGTGTTGAACGTCAACGTGGGCGCATCGGGCGTGGCGTCGACGATGTCGCCGTAGGGCACCAGGCCGAGCTTGATCAGGGCCTGGAAGCCGTTGCAGATGCCCAGCATCAGGCCATCGCGGGCCTTGAGCAGGTCGCGGACTGCCTCGGTGACCTCGGGAGCGCGGAAGAACGCCGTGATGAACTTGGCAGAGCCGTCGGGCTCGTCGCCGCCCGAGAAGCCGCCGGGGATCATGACGATCTGGCTTGCACGGATGCGGCGGGCAAGCTCGTGGGTGCTCTCGGCGACGGCCTCGGGCGTGAGGTTGTTGATCACGAAGGTGTCGGCTTCGGCACCGGCTGCGCGGAAGGCACGTGCGCTGTCGTACTCACAGTTGTTGCCGGGGAACACGGGGATGATCACGCGCGGACGGGCGATCTTGGCGCCGCTGTACACGTGGATGTCCTTGGCACGGAAGTCGATGGTCTCGACCTCGGGGGTCTCGTCGGCGCTGCGGTAGGCAAAGACGCCCTCGATGCCGCTCTCCCAGGCCTCCTGGAGCTCGGAGAGCTCGATGACCTCGGAGCCGGTGTCGATGACATAGCCCTCGACGGTGGTGCCCAGGGGCTCGACGACAACGCCGTCGGCGACCTCGGGCAGCTCGGCATCCTCGGCGAGCTCGACGATAAAGCTGCCATAGAGCGGGGTGAAGAGGCTCTCCACGTCCACATCCTCGGCAAGCTCGATACCGATCTGGTTGCCGACGCACATCTTAAAGAGGCTTTCGGCGCCGCAGCCGTAGCCGGGCGTGGAGACGGCCAGGGCGTCACCGGTGGCGGTGAGCGCCTCGACGGCATCAAACGCGGCGAGCAGCTGCTGGGCGTCGGGGCGGTAGTCCTCGCCATAGGTGGCGGGGGCGATACGCACGACGCGATGCGTCAGGCCCTTGAACTCGGGTGAGACGGCACGGGCGGCACGGCCCACGGCAACAGCGAAGCTGATCAGGGTGGGCGGAACGTTGAGCTCGCCGGCCTCGTCCTCAAACGAGCCGCTCATGGAATCCTTGCCGCCGATGGCGCCGGCACCCAGGTCGACTTGGGCCATGAGAGCGCCCAGGACGGCTGCCATGGGCTTGCCCCAGCGCTCTGCCTCGGTGCGCAGGCGCTCGAAGTACTCCTGGAAGGAGAGGTAGGCGCGCTTGTGCTCAAAGCCGGCAGCCACGAGCTTGGCGATGGACTCGACCACGGACAGGTAGGCGCCCGCAAACTGGTCGGCTTCCATCAGGTAGGGGTTGAAGCCCCATGCCATAGCGCTTGCCGTGGTGGTCTCGCCGTCCACGGGGAACTTGGCGACCATGGCCGAGCTCGGGGTGAGCTGCGTCTTGCCGCCAAAAGGCATAAGCACGGTTGCGGCACCGATGGTGGAGTCGAAGCGCTCGGAAAGGCCCTTGTTGGAGGCGACGTTAAGATCGGTGACGAGCGAGGTCATGCGCTCGGCAAGTGTGGTGCCGGCCCAGCTGGGCTGCCACACGCTGCGGGCGCAGACGTGGGCGACCTGGTGCTTGGGTGCACCGTTGGAGTTGAGGAACTCGCGGGATAGATCGACGATGGCGACGCCGTTCCATGCCATGCGCATGCGCGGCTCGGCGGTAACCTCGGCGATAACGGTTGCCTCCAGGTTCTCCTCGGCGGCGTAGCCCATGAACTCCTCGACGTCACCGTCGGCGACGGCGCAAGCCATGCGCTCCTGGGACTCGGAAATGGCGAGCTCGGTGCCATCCAGGCCGTCGTACTTCTTGGTCACGGTGTCAAGGTCGACATACAGGCCGTCGGCAAGCTCACCCACGGCGACCGAGACGCCGCCGGCGCCAAAGTCGTTGCAGCGCTTGATCAGACGGCAGGCGTCGCCGCGGCGGAACAGACGCTGCAGCTTGCGCTCGACCGGGGCGTTGCCCTTCTGGACCTCGGCACCCGAGGTCTCGATGGACTCGGTGTTCTGGGTCTTTGAGGAGCCGGTGGCGCCACCGATGCCGTCACGGCCGGTGCGACCACCCAGCAGGATGATCTTGTCGGTGGGGGCGGGGCACTCGCGACGAACGTGGTTTGCCGGGGTGGCGCCCACGACGGCGCCAACTTCCATGCGCTTGGCCACGTAACCGGGGTGATAGAGTTCATTAACCTGACCGGTGGCAAGGCCGATCTGGTTGCCGTAGCTGGAGTAGCCGGCGGCAGCGGTGGTCACGAGCTTGCGCTGCGGCAGCTTGCCCTCGAGCGTCTCGGAAACCGGGACGGTGGGGTCGCCGGCGCCGGTGACGCGCATGGCCTGGTACACATAGCTGCGGCCCGAGAGCGGGTCGCGGATAGCGCCGCCCACGCAGGTGGCGGCACCGCCGAAGGGCTCGATCTCGGTCGGGTGGTTGTGGGTCTCGTTCTTAAAGAGGAACAGCCAGTCCTGGTCCTCGCCGTCGACATCGACCTTCACCTTGACGGTGCAGGCGTTGATCTCC
>RQBM01000183.1:0-3756 GCA_008668795.1 Collinsella aerofaciens
CGCGACGGTCGCATTCACGACGGCGCGTATATTCCACATGCACCGCGGACCCTGCGCAGCGCCGTAGATAGCCTGCCCATGATTTCCGCCTCCGCCAACCCGCCGAAAGGAGTGATGGCATGAGCGCCCGCGATCTCATCCAGGAAGCCCTTCACTCGCTCGAAGCCAACAAGGGGCGCAGTCTGCTCACCATCCTGGGCATCGTCATCGGCATCGCCTCGGTTATCGCCATGACTTCGCTCATCGGCGGCATCCAAAACAGCCTGGTCAACAGTCTGGGCCTCAATGCGGCACGCATGGTGCAAATCTATTCGTCGCAAGAACTCACCGAGTCGGACATCGAGAAGCTTCAAAAACTGGTGCCGCAGATAGAGCAGATCGGAATTGTCGACAGCGCGTACACCGAGTACAAGACCGGCGATAAAAGCTATACCGTCATGGCGCAGGGCGTCGATAGCGACATGCTCGACGCGGTGGGGGCCGGCAAGCTCGTTGCGGGGCGTACCTATTCCCAGGCCGAGTCCCAATCAGGCTCGCGCGTGGCGCTCATCAGCCGCGGCGGCGCCGATCAGCTTTACGGCAACGAACAGGATGCGCTGGGGAAAACCATCAAGGTGTCCAACGGCGAGGTGCAGATTGTCGGCGTTATCGACGGCGGCAGCGACTCCATGGGCTCGCTCACGCTGTATATGCCACGCGAAACCATCTCCGGGCTGTTTGGCGACGAGAATCCTTCATTCCCCAGCGTGACGGCACTCGCCGCCGAGGGCACGGACATGGATGAGCTTTGTAAGACCATCGAGTCCAAGGTGCGCGCGATGAAGGGCATCGCGGAGGATGATGAGTACGACAGCGTATCGGCGACCTCCATGAAAAGCGCCATCGATGCGCTCAACTCCTTTATGGGCGCGTTCTCGCTCATCATGGGTGCTGTCGCCAGCATCTCGCTGCTTGTCGGCGGTATCGGCATTATGAACATGATGCTCACCAACGTGACTGAGCGCATCCGCGAGATCGGCATCCGCCGCGCTCTGGGCGCCAGTCGTCGCGATATCACCGCCCAGTTTTTGGCCGAGTCTTCGGCATTGTGCATCACCGGCGGTCTGCTGGGTGTCCTGATTGGCTATCTGCTGGCCTGGGCTCTTGCGATGTTTGCCGCAGGATCAGGGATTCTTGGCGAGCTCGGTGCCAGCGGGCAAATCACACCGAGCTTTTCAATCGCCACGGTGCTGCTGGCCTTCGCCGTCTCCGTCGGCATCGGCGTAATCTTTGGCTTCTACCCCGCTCGCCGCGCGGCAAAGCTCGACCCGGTGGAGTGCCTACGCTACCAGTAAGCCACCACCAACAAGTTGCGGTGAATTAGGGACTGAATACGCTATCTAGCAGCAAAAACAGACACTATTTCACCGCAACTTATTGAAGGGCTGCTTGCGCCAGTTCCGGGCGTCGTGCTCGAGCTTTTGGCGGATGACGGGCTTATACGGGTCGAGCTTGCTCGGGGCGCTCCTCCTCGCGGGTGGGAGGGCGCGCTAGGCGCGGCGAGCGCCTAGCGCGCGAACTCCCGTAAGAGCGCGTCTTCCACTTCCCGAAGCGAAAGGGCCCCGCCTCCCTCGGCGGGACGGGTGACCACGATGCAGCGCGCTCCCACGTTGCGCGCGGCGGCGAGCTTCTCGGCCGTGCCGCCTACGGTTCCCGAGTCCTTGGTCACAAGCCACTGGGCGCCCACCTGCCGAAGCATTGCCTCGTTGAGCTCGCGGGTGAAGGGCCCCTGCATGCCGATGACGTGCGACGGCGAAAACCCCGCGTCGATGCACTTCGTTATAGCACCGGGCAGCGGGAGCACACGCACGAAGAAGCGCTCCGCGAAATCGGCGACGCGCGTGTAGGGAGCAAGCTCCTTGCTCCCCGTCGTGAGAAGCGCGCGACCCGGGTTCTCGGAGAGAAAGCGCGCCGCGCAGGCGATCGACGCGACCGGCACGACGCCTTTGGGCAACGCTTCGACCGGGCGCGCAAGGCGCAGGCATCGTGCACCCACGGCGAGCGAAGCGGCCCGGATGTTGCCGCTTGCGAGCGTAGCGAAGGGGTGCGTGGCGTCGACGACGACGCGCGCGCCGGAAAGCTCGCGCTCCATGTCGGCATCGTCGAGCCTGCCCGCATGCACCTCGATGCCCGGAAGCTCGCCCAAAAGCTCTCCTCCGTACTCGGTTGCCGCGTAGGCACGGGCGGGGATGCCCGCCCCGCTCGCCCATTCGCACAGAAGGCGGCCCTCGGTGGTGCCGGCGAAGATGCGCAGCGCCGGCGCGGATGCGGGGGCCGTCACTTCGCGCCACCCGTGCGCGTGATCTGGTAGAGCAGCGCGTTCATAATGGCGGCTGCCACAGTCGAGCCGCCCTTGCGACCCCTCGCGACGATGGCCGGCACGCGTCGCGCGAGTAGCTCCTCTTTCGCCTCGACCACGTTCACAAACCCGACCGGCACCCCAACGACGAGCGCGGGCGCGATCTTCCCCGCGTCCATGAGCTCGGCGAGGCGCAGAAGTGCTGTGGGAGCGTTGCCGACGGCCACGATAAGCGGACCCTCGATGCGGCAAGCTTTGTCCATGCTCGCAACGGCGCGAGTCGTGCCCGCGGCGCGCGCCGTTGCGGCGACATCAGGGTCGGCCATGTAGCACACGGCCTTGCAGCCGAGCTTCGCGAGCGCGGGCTTGCTTATGCCTGCGAGCGCCATGTTCGTGTCGGTGAGCACCGTGGCCCCTGCGCGCAGTGCGTCGAGCGCACAGTGCGCGGCATCATGGGTGAACACGAGCGAATCGGCGTACGAGAAGTCGGCAGTGGTGTGGATGACGCGCTTCACGACGGGCTCTTCGAGCGGCGGGAACGTGCGGCCGCCGAGCTCTTCGGTGATGATCTCGAAGCTGCGCCGCTCGATGTCGCCGGGCGCCATCTCCTTGGAATCCATCTAGTACTCCACTCCTTCCCTTGCACATATCCCCTGAGAGTAGGGGTGTTTCTCGCACCGCATCTCGGTTATGTAGTCAGCCTTCTCCACGATCTTGCGGGAAGGCGCGCGCCCGGTGAGCGCTACTTCGACGCCGCGCGCGGACATATCGAGCGCGCGGTCCACGAGCGCCTCGTCGACAAGCCCCTTCGAAAGCGCGTCGAGCGCCTCGTCGAGCACGAGCAGCCCCTCCTGCGCGCCCTCGAGCTCGGCGAGCGCGGAAGCGAGGTTCCCATCGTGCAGCTCGCGCGTCGCGGCAAGTTCTTCCGACGTCATGGACCAGGTAAACTTGTCCGACGCCTTCCCCGCGAACACGGGCACGCCGAAATGCTCGGCGAGCAGGCGCACCTCCCCGCTTTCGCCGTCTTTCAGGAACTGCACGACGACGACGCGGCGGCCTGCGGCGAGCATGCGAAGGGCGAGGCCCATCGCCGCCGTGGTCTTGCCTTTGCCGTCGCCATGATACACGTGGATCATACGCCCTCCTCGATAATGCGGTAGACATACTCCATGTCGAGCGCCCCGCGCACGGAGTCGGCCAGGCGGTCGAACTCGCGCGCACGGTGATCGGCCGCGGACGCCGCGCCCGGAGCACCCACGACGCTCTCGGGCAGGCCACGCATGCGCGCGAGCGAGCGCGCGAGGGCGAGCGCCACCCCCGGTTCGTCGAACAGGCCGTGGAGATAGGTTCCAAACACGTTTCCGCAGGCCGCGCCTTCTGGTTTGCCGCCAATCGTGCCCGCAGGGGCGCAGGAGACG
>RQBM01000043.1:0-14810 GCA_008668795.1 Collinsella aerofaciens
ACGGTTTTTAACGGCGGGGGTGCACGGGTGTTTCACACACCCCCGCCGTCGCTTCTATCGCATCGTTGAAAGGATGCAACCATGCTGCTACCCGATTCCAAGACCGAGCTCGTCCGCCGTGGCAACAAGGTCGTTTACGACCTGGGCGACAAGATCGTCAAGGTCTTTAACGAGACCAAGCCCGTCTCCGACGTGTTCAACGAGGCTTTGAATCTTGCCCGCATCAATGAGTGCGGCATCCGCAGCCCCAAGGCTCTCGAGGTTTCCCAGCTCGAGAACGCCAACGGCTGGGCGCTCGTGACCGAGAAGGTTCCGGGCACTACCCTTGCCGAGAAGATGACTGCCGAGCCCCAGCGCTTCGGTGAGTACCTCGAGATGTTCGTCGACCTCCAGATCGAGATCCACGGCTACACCTCCCCGCTGCTCAACCGTCAGCGCGACAAGTTCGCCCGCATGATCGACAGCCTTGATCAGCTCAATGCCACCACGCGCTACAACCTTCAGGAGCGTCTGGACGGTATGACCAAGGAGTTCAAGGTTTGCCACGGCGACTTCAACCCCTCCAACGTCATCGTCGGCGACGACGGTCAGCTGTACGTCTGCGACTGGGCACACGCCACCCAGGGCTCCCCTGCTGCCGACGTTGCCACCACCTACCTGCTCTTTGCCCTCAACAGCAAGGATCAGGCCGAGGCCTACCTGGAGCTCTACTGCGACCGCGCCGACATGCCCATGCAGGTCGTGCGTCAGTGGACGAGCATCGTTGCCGCTTCCGAGCTCGCTCGTAAGCGCAACGTGAACGATGAGTTCCTTAAGAACTGGATCGACGTCGTCGATTATCAGTAATATCTGAGCGATTCATTTCGCATCGGAGGCACAAAGGAAAACCCCGCAGCTCGCATGGGCTGTGGGGTTTTTCCTTTTAGCGATTGAGCGCGCCGACAAGATAAAAGGACGGCCCCGCATCTCCCCTATCTGGAGAAATGCGGGGCCGTCCCGTATATCGAACTACATGCGAAATCGCCGATTAACGGCGGGCAGCCTTCACAAGCTCGGCGACCTTGGCGACGACCTCGTCGATCGCCACGTCCTCGCGCTCGCCCGTGGCACGGTCCTTGAGCTCAACGGTGCCGTTCTTAAGGCCACGCTTGCCGAGCACCACCTGATACGGGAAGCCCATAAGGTCATTGTCGGCAAACTTAAAGCCGGGACGCTCATCGCGATCGTCGACGACAACCTCGATACCCTCGGCGCACAGGCCATCAACGATCTGTTCGCAAACGGTAGCGCACTCCTCCTTCTTGGGGTCGAGCGGAATCACCGCAACCTCGTACGGGGCAACGGAGACCGGCCAGACGATGCCATGCTCGTCGTTGTGCTGCTCCACGACGGCAGCGAGCGAGCGAGACACGCCCACGCCGTAGCAACCCATGATAAGCGGCTTCTCCTTGCCGTCCTCGTCCATAAAGGTAGCACCCATGGCCTCGGAGTACTTGGTGCCCAGCTGGAAGACCTGGGAAACCTCGATGCCGCGAGCAGCAGAGAGCGGCTTGCCGCAGTGCGGGCAGGGATCGCCGGCGACGACGGTGACCAGATCGGCCCACTCGTCGACGGTAAAGTCGCGCTCGGGGCAGGCACCGGTAAAGTGATAATCGACCTCGTTGGCACCGCAGGCCCACTGCTTGGACTCGCGCAGGCTCTCATCGCACACCAGACGGATGCCCTCGGGCAGGTTGACCGGTCCGATAAAGCCCTTGTGCAGACCGTTCGCCTGAAGCTCCTCGTCGGTCATCATGCGATAGCCCTTGCCAAAGACGTGCTCGGCTTTGCAGTCATTGAGCTCGTGGTCGCCCGGGACAATGGCCACAACCGGCTTGCCCTCGGCGTCGATGAGCGCCAACGACTTGCGCGTGCCGTTCTCGGGGAAGCCGAAGAACTTGGCAACAGCCTCGATGGTGCCCATACCCGGAGTCTCGACCTTGGTGAGCGTGCCGTCGCCGGGGCCCTCGGTCACAACGACCTTGGTGCTTGCAGCCTCATCATCGGCAGCAAAGCCGCAATCGTCGCAATACACGAGCGAAGCCTCGCCGGCATCGGCCAGAGCCATGTACTCGACGGAGGTATCGCCGCCGATCTCGCCGGAGTCGGCGACAACGGGCAGAGCCTTGATGTAGCAGCGCTCGCAGATGTTGGCGTAGGCCTGCTTCATCTTGTCGTACTCCTCCTGCAGACTCTCCTGCGTGGCAGAGAAGCTGTAGGCGTCCTTCATGATGAACTCACGGCCGCGCATCAGGCCAAAGCGGGGACGGAACTCATCACGGAACTTGTCCTGAATGTGGTACAGGTTGACGGGCAGCTGCTTATAGGAGCGCAGCTCGTTGCGCACCAGGGCCGTGACGGTCTCCTCGTGCGTGGGGCCCAGCACAAACTCGCGACCATGACGGTCGTCAAAGCGCACGAGCTCCTTGCCATAGGCATCGATGCGGCCGGACTCACGCCACAGCTCGGCATCGACCATAATGGGCATCATGAGCTCCTGGGCGCCGGCGGCGTCCATCTCGTCGCGCACGATGTTCTCGATCTTACGAATCGAGCGCCAAGCGAGCGGCAGATAGGAATACAGACCGGCGGCCTCCTTGCGGATCATACCGGCACGAAGCAGCAGACGATGGCTTGCAAGCTCGGCGTCGGCCGGATCCTCTTTGAGCGTCGGCGCATAGAGCTTAGACATATACATTGCTCGGGTCATTTATTTCTCCTCAATAAGCTTGTCGACCTCGGCCATAAGCGCGTCGACAATTTGGTCCTCAGCTACTTTACCAATGATCTGGCCATGCGAAAAGAGCAGAGCCTGACCACGTCCGCAAGCAACGCCCAGGTCGGCATCAGAAGCCTCACCGGGGCCATTAACGGCACACCCCATGACGGCAATCGAAAGCGGCGCGGCATAGTTCTTAAGCCGCTCGGTTACTTCCTCGGCGATTGCAATCAGGTTAACCTGGCAGCGGGCGCACGTGGGGCACGAGACAATCTCGGGTCCACGGCGACGCAGGCCCAGAGACTGCAAAATGCCCCAGGCGACCGGCGGCTCCTCGACCGGATCGGCCGTGAGCGAGACGCGCATGGTGTCACCGATACCCTCAGACAGCAGGATACCAAGGCCCACCGAGCTCTTGATGGTGCCCTGCAGCTTGGTACCTGCCTCGGTTACGCCCAGGTGAAGCGGAACGAGGGGAATCTCACGCGACAGGGCTCGATAGGTATCGAGCGTCGTTTGCACGCTGTGGGCCTTGGCTGAAAGCACAATGTTCGTAAAGCCGCGGTCTTCAAAATGCTTGACGAAACGCTCGCTCGACATCACGAGCTTTTCGGGCTGCGTGAGGTCTTCGCGCTCGGCGATATCCTGCTCAAGCGAACCGGCATTGACGCCGATACGAATTGCGCAGCCCGCGGCACCCGCAGCATCGATCACCGCGTCAACCTTGGCCCAATCGCCGATATTGCCGGGGTTGATGCGCAGCTTGGCAGCACCGGCCTCGACGGCACCAATGGCGAGCTTATGGTTAAAGTGGATGTCGGCGACAATCGGCACCGGAGACTCGGCACAGATGGTGCGGAAACCCTCAAGCGCGGCCTCGGTGGGCACGCTCACGCGCACGATATCGCAGCCAGCCTGCGCCAACGCGCGCACTTGCGCAAGCGTTGCCTGGGCATCAGCGGTATCGGTGCAGGTCATGGATTGGACCACCACCGGCGCGCCGCCACCGATCTGCACGCCGCCCACATGCACGGGGCGCGTCAGCTCGCGAGGCAAAGGATGGGATAAAGACAATCCAAACACTCCCCTACAAAATAAATCGAAGGACGTCGGAACGAAGCATATAGACAAACAACAGCGCAAAGAGCGCGATGCCCACATAGCTCACAATCGTCTGGACCTTGAGCGGAAGCTCGCGGCCCGCAATCTTTTGAATGATCTCGATGACCAGCTTGCCGCCATCGAGCGGTGGGATGGGCAGCAGGTTCATAAAGCCAAGCGAGAACGAAATGAGGGCGGCAAACGAGAGGAACGTGGCAGGACCGGCAGCAGCAGCCTGTGAGGACATAACGCTAATACCCACGATCGAAGAGGACTGGTCGAGAATCTCCATCGTGTGCTGCGGCTGGAGCAGGCGCATCACGCCCTCCGCTGTCTGCACGACATAGGAGAACGACAGGCGAGCCGACGTGATGGGGTCCAAACGGACCACCTGCGTAGAGGCGTACACACCTAGGCGCTCGTCCTCTTTGAGTGCAACCGTGGTCGAATGCTGCTTGCCATCACGCTCGTACTCGATGGCGATATCGTCCTTACCGGCAGCCTTGCCGATGGCGTCGTAAACGTCTATCCAGGTAGAGCACGATACTCCGTCGACCGAAAGGATCGCGTCACCGCCCTCGATTCCCGCCGCGGCGGCAATCGAGCCTTCGTCAACCTGACCGATCACATTGGTATCCAACGGCACCGCGACACCTGCGATGGAATAGATGCTCATAAGGAGCAAAAAGCCCGTCAGGATATTGACGACAATGCCCGCGAGCAACATAAAGGCTCGCTTGAGAAAGCCTTGGCCCAAATAGGTGTGCGAGCGCTCGCGTGCGAGGAATTCAGCCTCGCCGCACGGCAGTTCCCATACATCGCCTTCGGCAGTCGCATGCTCTCGATCGAACTTGCGACCGTCAAAGGTGGTATATCCTGCAGCATCGCGCGGCAGCGTCTGGTACTTGGTGGGGTAATAACTCGGCGAGGGTTTCTCCCCCTCCTCGTACCAGGGAGCGATGGAACCCCACCCCAGCAGCAAGGCACAGGCCTCGAGTACGTCCTCCTCGGGCAGTTCGAGCTCGGCGGCAAGGTCGGCCACGGTCACGCGACCGTGACGATAGATTGCCGCAAGCACGCAATCGGCACACGAGACGTCCGTGGGATCCATGCCGCAGATGGCAGCATAGCCGCCCAGCAGCAGCGGCGTCACGCCAAACTTGGTTCCGATGCGACGCGACGTGTGATGGATGTCAAAACGGCACGGCAGGCCCAAATAGAACTCGGTCACACGGACGCCGCAGGCACGCGCCGCCAAAAAGTGGCCGCCCTCGTGCAAAAACACGAGGACGGAAAGCATCAGAAGGCCCCAAAAGACCGATGAGAGAACGCTCAGAACAGTATCCATAAATCGAAAAAGAAATCCTTATGGTTAGGAATGGGTTGCGGCGAGCACCAGAGCGGCCTTTTCGCGCGCCCAGGCATCGATGTCGCGAAGCTGCTCAAACGAGGTAACCGCCTGTGTGTCATGCGCATCCATGCAGTATTCCACAACGCGGTCGATATCGGTAAAGCTACAGCCGTCGTGTAAGAACGCATCGACAGCGACCTCGTTGGCCGCATTAAGCACGCACGGCATGGTGCCGCCCGTCTTGCCGGCACGCTCGGCCAGCGCCAGGCAGCGGAAGGTATTCATGTCGGCAGCATCAAACGTGAGCTGCCCCAGCTCGCGGAAATCGATACGAGGCGCCGGGGTATCCCAACGCTCGGGATACGAGAACGCGAACTGGATGGGAATACGCATGTCGGAAGCACCGAGATGCGCCATCACGGAGCCGTCGGCAAACTCGACCATAGAGTGAATCTTGGACTGACGCTGCACGACCACGTTAATGAAATCGAGGTCGCAGTTAAACAGATGCATGGCCTCAATGCGCTCCAGGCCCTTATTCATGAGGGTGGCGGAGTCGATGGTGATCTTAGCACCCATGGCCCACGTGGGATGTGCGAGGGCATCGGCACGCGTCACGCGATCTAGCTCGTCGCGCGTGCGGCCAAAGAACGGACCGCCCGAGCAGGTGAGCCAAATACAATGAGCCTCGCGCGGGCTCTCCCCCAGATAGCACTGGTAGATGGCGGAGTGCTCAGAGTCGACTGGAATAAGCTGGCCCGGTTGCGCCAACGGCATAAGCAAGTCGCCACCGACGACGAGGGACTCCTTGTTGGCAAGGGCAAGGCGCTTATTCGAGGTCAAGGCCGCATGGCTCGCCTCGAGACCGGCGGCGCCCACAATAGCGACGAGCACGCAGTCGACATCGTCGCGACGCGCGAGCTC
The DNA here is from genome assembly GCA_008668795.1 of Collinsella aerofaciens. GTDB lineage: Bacteria > Actinomycetota > Coriobacteriia > Coriobacteriales > Coriobacteriaceae > Collinsella > Collinsella aerofaciens_AS. Next base: position 6,135 of record RQBM01000043.1, read on the forward strand.
GCAAACCGCCTGCGCGCCAACGCCGAGCTTCGTTCCCTCGGGCAACTCCTGCAGCACGGCGTCATCGCCATGAGCGACATCGGCCACGGCAACCGCCGGAACCGAGAACTCGCGGGCAGCGGCAACGAGCTCGGAGGTACTGGAGTTAACGGATAGCGCCGTCACCTGCAGGCGATCGGCATGCTGACGGCACACATCGAGCGCCTGAGTGCCGATAGAGCCCGTACAGCCCAGGATGGCAACACGGAGACGTCCATCGGAGCCATACGTCGTCTGGAATGACATTACAGCACGCCTCCGATCATCAGCATCAGCTGCGCTGTGATGCAGCCGAAGATAAGCGAATCGCTACGATCGAGCATGCCGCCGTGGCCCGGGATAAGGTTACCGGAATCCTTAACGCCCACACCGCGCTTGATGCGAGACTCGATAAGGTCGCCGATAACGCCCAAAATGGACACGACCACGCCGCACAGCAGCGCATAGGGCAGGCTGAGCTTGTAGAAATGCGTCGCCCACAGGATGAGCCAAATCAAAACCGAGCCCAGGATGCCGCCGACAAACCCCTCCCAGCTCTTTTTGGGAGAAATCTTGGGAACCATCTTGTGTTTACCGATACGGCTGCCCACGATGTAGGCAAACGAATCGGAGACCCAAAGGGACGCACAAACGCCCACCGAAAGCAGGGCGCCGGCAAAACCGGGCACGGCATCGCGCAGCAGCACGATAGCCGACAGCATAAAGCCAGTGTAGATGGGACCCATGAGCGTCACGGCCACATCAGAGATGCGGGTACGCGGTGACCAGACATACCAAATGCCCACAGCGAGCATCAGGGCAAAAAGCAGGGCATTCAGCAACATTGAATCGCCCAACGCCGACAGCGGAAAGAGTACGGCGGCAGCGATACCCATGCGCTCGTTAGCCATCTTGCCATCGAGCCTCGTCATACGGAAAAACTCATAGCAGCACAGACCGCTCATGACAGAAACAAAGATGGCCGTGGGCACAATACCCAAAACCAAGCACAGGATAAAGACAACGGCGTAGACGATACCGGCAGCGGCACGGGTAATAAAGCCCGCCAGCCACGAACCGGTGCCGCTCTTCGCTGCAGGCGCTCCCGCAGTGGCAGCTTTGCGCGCAGGCGTCTTGGGAGCAGATGCCTTGGGACGATCAGACACGATTAAGCCTCCTCGGTCTTGCTCAGTCCACCAAACCTACGGTCACGGCCCTGATAGGCCAAAATAGCGTCGACAAGGCCCCAACGATCAAAGTCGGGCCAATAGGTATCGGTGACGTAGAACTCTGAATAAGCCACCTGCCACAGCAGGTAGTTCGAAAGGCGAAGCTCACCAGAGGTGCGAATCACAAGCTCAGGATCGGGTAGGCCGGCGGTATAGAGGTGGGAAGCCACCATGTCGTCATCAATTGCGCCAGGATCGATCTTACCGGCGGCAGCGTCGAGTGCGATCTGACGGACAGCGCGGGTAATCTCGGCACGCGCGCCGTAGTTGACGGCAAGCGCCAGCGTCATGCCGGTGTGATTGGCGCACTCGGCAAGACCGCGTTCAAAAACGTCGCGGGTCTTCTTGGGCAGCGCGGAAATGTCACCCAAAAAGATAACGCGCACGTTTTCGCGCTTCAGAAGCGGCAGCTCGTCGATAAACGTCTTGGCAAACAGGTGCATCAAGACGTTGACCTCATGCTGCGGGCGGTTCCAGTTTTCGGTAGAAAACGCATAGGCCGAAAGCACGTCGACGCCCAGACGCACGCAGGCGGTAATAATCTCGCGAAGGGAGACGATACCCGCCTTGTGGCCCTCGGTGCGTGCAAGACCGCGCGATGTGGCCCAACGACCGTTGCCGTCCATGATGCACGAGATATGGTGCGGAATGTTATTGAGGTCAAGGTCGGAAAAACCGACGCCCGCGGGGGCGTCGGCAAAGTACTCGACCAGTTTATGCTCGTCGTATTGCACCTTAGATCTCCATGACCTCGGCTTCTTTTTCCTTCAGAAGCTCCTCGACCTTGGCGACATACTCATCGGTGTGCTTCTGGACCTTGGCCTGCTCGCGACGGACATCGTCCTCGGTGAGCTCCTCATCGCGCTCGAGCTTGTTGTTGAAGTCGCGACGGATGTTACGGATAGACACCTTGGCCTGCTCGGCGTACTCGCGGCACTCCTTGACGAGCTCGCGACGACGCTCCTCGGTGGGAGCCGGGAACGGCAGACGAACGACGGTGCCATCGGAGTTGGGGGTAATGCCCAGATCGGAAGCGCCGATGGCCTTGACGATAGCATTGATGAGCGCCTTGTCCCACGGCTCGATGAGCAGCATGTGGGCCTCGGGGGTCTTGACGGCGGCAACCTGCGTGACCGGCGTGGGAACACCGTAATAATCGACGGTGATGTCGGACAGAATGTTGGCATTGGCGCGGCCGGTACGGACCTTGGAGAAGTTATGCTTGAGGGACTCGAGCGACTTGTCCATATGGGCGGTGATGTTCTCTGCCATGCTTAATCCTCCTGATAGACGAGCGTGCCGACGGGCTCACCCGAAAGCGCGCGCTTGACGGTGTCCTCGCCATCGATGTTGAGGACCAAAATCGGCATACGGTTATCCTGGCACAGTGCCGTAGCCGTGGAATCCATAACCTGCAGACCGCGGACGAGAACCTCGTGATAGGTGATCTTGTCAAAGCGGACGGCGTCGGCACACTTGACGGGGTCCTTGTCATAGATGCCGTCGACCTTGGTGGCTTTAATCAGAATCTCGGCGCCGATCTCGCACGCACGAAGAGCCGCGGCGGTGTCGGTCGTAAAGTACGGATTGCCCGAACCGGCGGCAAAGATAACGACGTTGCCCTTGGAAAGGTGGTTGATGGCGCGACGGCGAATATAGGGCTCGCAGATCTCGTTCATCTGGATAGCGCTCATCACGCGGCAGGGAACATCGTTGTGCTCGAAGGCATCCTGCAGGGCGAGCGCGTTCATAACGGTCGCGAGCATGCCCATATAATCGGCCTGAGCACGCTCCATGCCACCGGCAGCGCCTGCCATGCCGCGGAAAATATTGCCGCCGCCGACAACGACGCCGACCTCATGGCCAACGGCGAGCAGCTCCTTGACCTGCTTGGCAAGATGGTCGGTAACCTTGGGGTCGATGCCATATTGGCCGTCGCCCATCAGTGCTTCGCCGGAAAGCTTAAGAAGCACGCGTTTATATCGGATGTCGGACAAAGCGATCCTCCTTTAATTAGACTCTCAATATGATATCAAAGGCTCTGATAAGAGCCATGAAAAAGCAGGCTGTGAGTAAAACCCACAGCCTGCTCATTACCAGCTACAAGAGCTTATTTACTCGCCACGGACCAGACGGTCAAAGGCAACGACGGTAATGGTGTCGCCGAGCTCCTTGGAGACCTGCTCAGCGTACTTCTTGATGGTGAGGGAGCTGTCCTTGATGAACTCCTGCTCGGTGAGCACGGACTGCTTGTAGAACTTCTCCAGACGGCCGACAGCCATCTTCTCCTGGATAGCCTCGGGCTTACCGGACTCGGCAGCCTGAGCCATGTAGATCTGCTTCTCGTGCTCGACGGTCTCGGCCGGAACCTGATCGCGGGTAGCGCAGATCGGGGCGACGGCGGCAACCTGAAGGGCAACGTCGTGAGCGAAGGTCTTGAAGGATTCAGCCTGAGCGGTCTCAGCCTTCTCGAAGGCGAACTCGACGAGGACGCCGATCTTACCACCCATGTGGATGTAAGAAGCGAGCGCTCCGTTCTCAGCCTTGCGGGCAGCGAAGCGGGAGATCTTCATGTTCTCGCCCATGATGTGAATCATCTCGGTGAGCTCGGAGGAAACGGTCTCCTCGCCCATCGGCTTCTCGAGCAGAGCGTCGACGTCAGCAGGCTCGGTGGTAGCGACAACCTCAGCGACCTTGGAAGCAAAGCCGGTGAACTTGGCGTTAGAGCCAACGAAGTCGGTCTCGCAGGAGAGCTCGAGCAGAGCGCCGGTCTTGCCATCCTCGGAGACGAACGCGGCGACAGCGCCCTCGTTGGTCTCACGGCCAGCCTTCTTGGCAGCCTTGGCAAGGCCGTTCTTACGCAGAACGTCGACAGCGGCGTCCATGTCGCCGTCAGCCTCGACGAGAGCCTTCTTGCACTCCATCATCGGGGAGTCGGTCATCTCGCGGAGCTGCTTGACCATAGCGGCGGTAATCTGGGCCATTGTGGTTCCTTTCAAAGAGATGAAAAAGAATTAACTAAGACTGATTTACTCGGCCTTGGGCTCAGCGGCCATCTCGGCCTCGGAGACCTGCTCCTTGCCGGAGCCAGCGAGGCAGGCGTCAGCCATGAGCTCGCACATAAGGGTGACAGCGGAGATAGCGTCATCGTTGCAGGGGATGCCGTACTCGACCTCGTCGGGATCGGAGTTGGTGTCGATCAGAGCGACGACGGGGATGTTCAGGCGCTGAGCCTCCTTGATGGCGTTCTCCTCGCGCTTGGTGTCGATGACGAAGAGAGCCTGGGGCAGACCCTTCATGTCGCGGGCGCCGCCGAGGTTGGTCTGGAGCTTGGTGAGCTCCTTGCCGAGCACAGCCTGCTCCTTCTTGGGCAGAACAGCCATGCGGCCGTCCTCGACCATGGCCTCGAGCTCCTCCATGCGGTTGATGCGGGAGCGGATGGTGACGAAGTTGGTCAGCATACCGCCGAGCCAACGCTGGTTGATGTAAGGCATGTTGGCGCGCTCAGCAGCGTTCTTGACGGCCTCCTGAGCCTGCTTCTTGGTGCCGACGAACAGCACGTTGCCACCCTTGGCGACGTTCTTGACGAAGGTGTAGGCCTGGTCGGCGTCGAGGATGGTCTGCTTGAGGTCGAGGATGTAGATGCCGTTGCGCTCACCGAAGATGAACGGCTTCATCTTGGGGTTCCAGCGACGGGTCTGGTGACCGAAGTGGCAGCCGGCCTCGAGCAGGGTGCGGATATTAATCTTGGTAGCCATGTTAAACCTCCTGTGGTTTGCCTCCGCGCGGGGTCATCCTCCAAAACCAACCCGGACATGTGCTACCAAAGCCCGGGCACCACGGTATGAAGTAGCCGCGCGTGCGTGATAAAAACATGTTGCCGTGAAGCAACCCGATGAATGATAGCAGGAATGCTTCCTCCTGCCAACCCGCAATCAAAACCACACACCTGAGTGCGGCGCGGGACGTCCCAGCCACTATTCGCCGCGGGGATGGGCTTGAGCCACAGCCCGCTTAAGCCGATCGGGTGTGAGATGCGTGTAGATCTGCGTCGTGGACAGGCTCGCATGACCCAGCAGCTCTTGAACCGAGCGCAGGTCCGCACCGCCCTCGAGCAAGTCGGTCGCAAAGGTATGGCGCATCGCATGCGGGGCGATGTCGGCCGGAATGCCGGCGAGCGTCGCCAGCGTATGGAACCGCCGCCGGAGCATGGCGGCGCTCATGCGGTTGCCGCGCGCCGATATAAGCAGCGGATGCGGCCCGGTAGCGGGGTCACGGCGCTTTGCCTGAGCGAGCAACACCGGCCTCCCCTCCTCAATATAGAAACGAGTCACCTCGAGCGCACGACGATACAGGGGGACGATACGTTCTTTGCTCCCCTTGCCCCACAGACGCAGCGTGCGTTCGGACCAAGCGATGGACTCCACATTGAGTGCTGCGAGCTCAGAGATACGGGCGCCAGATGCATAGAGCAACTCGAGCATTGCCGCATCGCGCAGTCCCGCGGGCGTCGAGGTATCAGGCGTCTTGAGCAGTGCCTCGACCTGCTGAGTCGTAAGGACGCCCGGCAGGTCGCGCGGCAGCTTGGGCGATGCGATAGCCGAGACCGCATCACCCTCGACAATCCCCTCGGCAGCCATCCACCGATAGAGCGAGCGAATGGAAGACAGATGCGCCGCAAGCGTTCGGGGAGCCACCTGCTCACGCGAAAGCTCGGCAAGATAGCGACGAATGGTGCGCACGTCGGCAGCGAAAGCATCGATATCCTCGCGCTCGCACCAGGCAGCAAAGCGCTCCAGTCTCGAGCCATAGGCAGTCACCGTGTTGGGAGAAAGTCCCTCGACACGTGCGATATAGGCGATAAACGAGTCGACGGTGTCGTACAGGTCAAAGGCTATGACCGGTCGCCTCCAAACAAATCGGGGCGAGTGGCCAGATAGGCATCAAGGGCCTCGAGCGCACGGTCCGCATAGGCCTGGTAGCGGTCGCGCTTGCTGCGGCGCTTACCATCCTCGAGTGGCGGCACCAGGCCAAAGTTGACATGCATAGGCTGATAGCCCACGGTGGCAGGATCGGTCGCATAGCCCACGAGCGCACCCAGGGCACCCACACGCGGCAACTCGACGCCCGCGGCACCGATAGCCTCGGCATAGGTGTTGAGCGCCGCGAGCAGACCTGTCGCCACGGCTTCCATGTATCCCTCGGTACCGGTGATCTGACCGGCCAGACGCACGCCGGTACCGGGCACGGCAAAGGTGCCATCGAGCACGTGCGGGGCGTCGACAAAGGTATTGCGGTGCATGACACCGTAGCGGAAGAACTCAGCGTTCTCCAGGCCCGGCACCATATGGAAGACGCGCTTCTGCTCGCCAAAGGTCAGGTTGGTCTGGAAGCCCACCAGGTTATAGGCGGTCTTCTCCTTGTTCTCGGCACGCAGCTGAATCGCCGCCCAGGGGCGACGTCCGGTACGCGGGTCGGTGAGGCCGACGGGCTTCATGGCGCCAAAGCGAATGGCGTCCTTGCCGGTGCGCGCAACTTCCTCGGCAGGCTGGCAGGCCTGGAACAAATCGCCGCCCTCAAAGTCTTTGAGCACCACGCGGTCGGCCGTGGTAAGCGCCTCGATAAAGGCCTCGTACTCCTCCTTGTTGAGCGGAGCATTGAGATAGTCGCCGCTCCCCTGCTCCTCGTAGCGCGACTGCGAGAACAGCACGTCCATATCGAGCGTGGAGGCATCGACGATCGGCGCCGCGGCATCGAAGAATGCCAGGGCATCGCCACCGACGAGCTTCATAACCTCTTCGCTCAGCGCCGGTGAACACAGCGGGCCCGCGGCAATGACCACGTGACCCTCGGGAATCTGCGTGACCTCGCCGTGCACGACCTCGATATTGGGACGAGCGGCAACCTCGGCCTCGACAAGCTCGGAAAACTTGACGCGGTCGACCGCCAGGGCACCGCCGGCGGGAACAGCCGCGCGATGGGCGCAATCGAGCAGGACTGAACCCATGCGCTCAAGCTCGGCCTTCAGCAAACCAGCCGCGGAATCCGGACGGGTCGACTTAAACGAATTGGAGCAGACGAGCTCTGCCAGGTGATCGGTATGATGGGCCGGGGAGCTCACCTGGGGGCGCATCTCGCACAGCTTTACGGCAAACCCGCGGTCTGCCAGCTGAATCGCGCATTCCGAACCCGCCAGACCGCCACCGATAACCGTCACCTGATCGAACTGCATCTGCAAACACCTTTCTAATTGACACGTTTTCCATTGTGACCGAAGGGCGTCTGGGCGTGAAGGGCAAACTTGGAGGGCGCATACCTTCCATCCATCATGCGCTCGATAAGGCCCTCGAGCTCAAGCGAACCCAAGAGTTTGAGTACGCCGACAGCATCGAGCGAGACGAGCGCCGCGATGTCGTCGACCTTGAGCGGAGAGGCAATGAGCGCATGCATCACAGTTTGCTGCGTTGGATCCAGGTCGGCAATGCCGGGAGCATCGGGGCGCGAGTAGCGCAGGGTGCCGTAGATGCGTGAGATTGCCATCTCGATGGACTCCTCGTCGACAATGCAGCAGGCACCGTTCGCAATGAGGTAATTCGTGCCACGCGACTCGGGCGATAGGATCGACCCCGGCACGGCAAGAAGTTCGCGCCCCAAATCCATAGCAGCCTCGGCTGTAGAAAACGTCCCAGAAGGCATACCCGCCTCGGATACAAAGAGGGCTTGCGACAGGGCCGCGATTACGCGATTGCGGCGCGGAAAGGCGAACTTGCGCGGACCCATGCCCCACGGAGAGATCGACACGACCGCGCCACCCGTATCAAGCGTGCGCGTAATCAGCCCCGCGCTCGAACGCGGGTAGACCACGTCGGCGCCCGTCCCCAGCACCACAACGTGTTTGCCGCCGGCGTTGACCGCAGCCCAACCCGAGGCCTGGTCACAACCGACCGCACCGCCCGAAACTACCGTCACTCCCGCCTCGACCGCAACCTTTGCCGCAAGCTCTGCCACGGCAAGACCATACGGCGAGGCCTTTCGCGCACCGATGATGGAGAGCGCGGGCGTCGAAAGCGCCTCGGGGTTGCCGCGCACATAGAGCGTCTGAGGTACATCAGAAAGCTCCAAAACGGTCTCGGGATACAACGCGTCACCTGGATGCAGCTCGAAGGTCCCCTCGGCCATCATTGGTCCCTCCTTCCCTGGTACATCGCCGCCTCGAGCACGTGGTCCTGCGTCACTTGTTCGCTCTCGGCGACATCTGCGATCGTGCGCGCAATGCGAACCAGGCGCACGATGCCGCGCCCTGTGAGATGTGTGCGTTTGGACAGACCGAGCACACACTTCTCCGCCGCATCATCGAGCTCAAAGGTCGAAACGACGCCGTCAATGGACCGTGTCTCGTCATCCTCGGCCTCGGCATCCGCATCGTCCA
>RQBM01000083.1:0-6060 GCA_008668795.1 Collinsella aerofaciens
CGCATGCGCGCGAGCGAGCGCGCGAGGGCGAGCGCCACCCCCGGTTCGTCGAACAGGCCGTGGAGATAGGTTCCAAACACGTTTCCGCAGGCCGCGCCTTCTGGTTTGCCGCCAATCGTGCCCGCAGGGGCGCAGGAGACGGTCGTTTCGCCGTCGTGAATCTCGTACCCGCGCGCCGTCATCCCGTTCCACACCGAGAACGCGCCTTGGGCGCCCGTGATGCGCAGCTCCGACTGGGCGAGGCGCTTTTCCTCCTTGAACACCGTACTTGCAGGGATGAGACCGAGCCCGCGCGCGGTGCCAGCGCCTTCCCTGCCGTGCGGGTCGGAAAGCTCGTCTCCCAAAAGCTGGTAGCCTCCGCATATGCCGAGCACAGGCGTGCCCGCGCCCGAAAGCGCGCGTACACAGGCTCCGATGCCGCTAGCCGCAAGCCAGCGCGCGTCGTCGAGCGTGGTCTTCGAGCCGGGGAGCACCACCAGGTCGGGTCGGCCCAGATCGGTCGTCGAGGAAACGTAGCGCACGCCTACGCCGGGCACGCGCGAAAGCGGGTCGAAGTCGGTGAAGTTCGACAGATGCGGAAGGCGCACGACGGCGACATCGATGACGCCGCGCGCCTCGCGGGCAGATAGGCGCGGCGCGAGCGAGTCCTCGTCGTCCAGGTCGAGCGTAAGATACGGCACGACCCCCACGACGGGGGCCCCGCACATCTTCTCAAGCGGGGCCAAACCCGGGCGCAGGATTTCTACATCGCCGCGGAACTTATTTACTACAAGCCCCCGCAAAAGCGCGCGGTCCTCGGGCGCAAGGAGCGCGACCGTGCCGTAAAGCTGGGCAAACACCCCGCCTGGGTCGATGTCGCCCGCGAGCAGCACGGGGGAGGACACGGCGCGCGCGAGCCCCATGTTGACGATGTCGTTTTCGGCAAGGTTGATTTCGGCGGGGCTGCCGGCGCCCTCGATAACGATGACGTCGTTTTCCTCCGCGAGCGAATCGAACGCCTCCAAAATCTGCGGCATGAGCGCCTTCTTTCGCGCGAAGTAGTCCCTCGCAGCGAAGGCTCCCTGCGCCTTGCCGGCCACGATGAGCTGGCTACGGTGGTCGCTTTCGGGCTTGAGCAGGATGGGGTTCATGCGCACGTCGGGCGCGATGCCGCACGCCTCGGCCTGCATGATCTGGGCGCGCCCCATCTCGAGCCCGTCGGCCGTGACACCGCTGTTGAGCGCCATGTTCTGGCTCTTGAAGGGAGCCACGCGCAGGCCGTCCTGCGAAAGCACACGGCACAGCCCCGCCGCAAGCAGGCTCTTCCCCGCGTTCGACATGGTGCCCTGGATCATGATGGGCTTCGCCCTACCCACGGGTATCGACCTCCTTCGTCGAGCCTCGGCCATACGCGCCCGCCATAGCGCCGCTGCAAGAAGCGCAGCCCCGTTCGTCGGGTTCGCCTTCGCCCGATGCGCCTTCCGCCCGAAGCGCGCGGCTGAACGCCATCGCAAGCCGGGCATTCTCCTTGCGCGTGCGCACCGCGACGCGGCACCAGAAACGGGACAGTACCGAAAACGAGTCGCACGTGCGGACCAAAACCCCCTGTTTATACAGGCGCTCGGGGATGTCTTTCGCCGGTGTGCGGACTAAAAGGAAGTTCGCATCCGACGGCACGACGGAAAGCCCGAGCGAGGAGAGCTCGTGGGAAAGCCACGCTCGCTCGCCCGCCAATACATCGCGCGTGCGCGAGACGTATTCGACGTCTTCCAGGGCGGCGATACCCGCGGCCTCGGCGACCGAGGAGACGGGCCACGCCTGCCCCGCCCGGCGAATGCCCTCGAGGAGTTGGGCGTTTCCGCTGATCAGATATCCTAACCGCAACCCCGCCATACCGTAGAGCTTGGTGAACGCGGAGAGCACGGCCACATGGCGCGAACACGCGGCGCGTGCGGCCACGCTCCTTTCGCGGGCGTCGGGCGCAAATCCGAGGAAGCACTCGTCCACGACGAGCAGCGCGCCCGCCTGCTCGCAGCGGCAAGCCGCGGCATCGATCACGCGGGGGTCGACGAGGCGCCCCGTCGGGTTGTTCGGATTGCAGAGGTACGCCACGTCTCCCGGCCCCTCGATCGCGCGGGCGAAGGAGGCAGGCACGTCGAAGTCGTCCGCTTCGGAGAGCGGGAACTCCTGCACGCATGCGCCGTAGTAAGATGCCGCCTCCGCATATTCAGAGAACGTCGGCGCGCACACGACGATGCGTTTCGGGCGCACCGCCGCAGCGAGCCGCCAGATGATGTCGGACGCGCCCGCGCCGCAGACGATAGTATCTTCGGGAATGCCCTGGGTGCGCGCTAGGGCACGAACGAGGGCGAGGCTTTCCCTATCGGGGTAGGCGTCGATTCGAGAAAGCGCCTTGCAAGCTGCGGCGACGGCGCGCGGCGATGGGCCTGCCGGATTCACGTTCACCGAGAAGTCGATGAGGTCGGAGGCGCCCCCTTCGCAAGCGATGCCGAGCGATTGCCGGCTGCCCCCATGCGCACGGGCGCGCAGGATTCCCCCGGCAGCCCGGGACGCGGCGTGGTCTTCCCTCATACCATCGCCCCCACGACAAGCACGACCGCCGCGCGCGCGGCGCCGAAGACGACGAGCGCGCATACGGACGCGGCGAGCATGAGCCTTGTCGCCCGGGCGATGTCGCCCCACTCGATTTCGCGGGACGCGTCGCCTATCGTCGGTTTCTCAACGGGCTTGCCGAAAGACCCCGCGGGTCCTGCCCGGCGCCGCCCGAGCGCGCCCGCGCACGCTGACTCGGTCTGCGCCGCGGTGGGGCTCGCATGGCGACGCCTGTCGCGGCGCCAGATGCGCGCCGCCCCGCGCGCGTCGAGCCCGACGATCGGGCACACGGCGATCATGAGCAGGGCCGATAAGCGCGAGGGAATCCAGTTCACCGCATCGTCGAGGCGCGCCGAGGCGCAGCCGAAGTCGATGTAGCGCTCATTTTTGTAGCCCACCATGCTGTCGAGCGTGTTCACCGCCTTGTACGCCATGCCCAAGGGCGCACCCCCGATCATAAGGTAGAAAAGCGGCGCGATGACGCCGTCGCTCGCGTTCTCCGCCACCGTTTCCACGGCGGCGCGCGCAACGCCCTGCTCGTCGAGAACAGACGTGTCGCGTCCCACGATGAGCCCGACGGCTTCGCGAGCCGCGACAAGGCCGCCCTTCGAGAACGCGCGGGCCACGGCCAGGCTCTGGCGGCGAAGCTCGCATGCCGCGAGAATCTGATAGCTTGCCCATGCCTCGGCCACGAAGCGCAAGCCGGAGTGAACCATGCCGCAAAGATGCAGGATTCCCCAGGTCAAAAGCCCACACGCAAGCGGAAGCGCCACGGCGAGCACAAGCCCTGCGGCGCGCGTGCCCGCGGACGTTTGCGGGAATGCGCCCCGCAGGCGGCCTTCGGCCCACGTGATCGCGCGCCCCATGGCGACGACGGGATGGGGAAGCCAGCGCGGGTCGCCGAAGGCAAGGTCGGCCGCTAACCCGGCGGCGACGGCAAGAATCGTCATCACCGGGCATCGCCCCCCGAAGCGGGCCGAACGTCGCGAAGGCAGCGCCCATCCCAGGTGGCGGCCCATGCACCACCCGGCTCGGTATGCACGTCGAAGTATCCCATTTTCGGGACAGCTAGCTCGGAGAGCAGCGCTTTCACGGTACCCGCGTGAACGACGAAGACGGCGCGCCCGCTCCCCTGGGCGCGCTCCGATTTGCACGCCTCCCGAAACGCCGCGACGACGCGGCGGGTGAAATCGCTCTTGCCCTCGCCATGCGGGCAGCGCGTCTCGCACCAGGAGTCTACCCAGGCGCGATAGCGCACATCCTCTTTAAGCTCGGCGGCGCTTCGCCCCTCGAAGTCGCCGAAATCTATCTCGCGCAGACCGGGGCACGCCATAAGCTCCGCGTTCGGGAAGAGAATGCGTGCCGTCTGGTCGGAGCGGGCCATGCCGCTCGTGATAACACGGAACACGTCACGATCGCACGCGAGGTCGCGCAAAGCGCGCTCGCCCGCGCTCGACAGGGGCTCGTCGGTGCCCGCCCCGCTGTAGCGATGGTCTTCCGTGCCCGCCGTGGCACCATGGCGCACGAAGATGACTTCCAAAGGCGCGCCCGCGCCCAGCGTCCCTCGAGGCGCATCGGCAAGGTTTCCTTTGATGACCTGGGGAATCCCGCACGTCATGCGCACGACGACGTCGGCGCGCGCAGCGAGCGCGCATCCCAGGCGCCCCGCGCGCTCGCGCCATTGGGCGTCTTCCGCACGCATAGGGACGACCCCCGAGCCGACCAAGGTCAGAATCACTGCGTCGAAGCCAATCAGCCGCTCGAGCGCCCGGTCAGCGTCGAGCGTGCGTACGAGTTCCTCAGCACGGTACGCGACACGGCCGGCAAAAACCGCGGGCACGACGCCCTCCGCAAGCTGCGCCGCGTCGACGAAATCGTCCGCCGCGAACCCGAGCTTTTCGCGCACGAAGGTCCTCTTCCCCGAATGCGCGCCACCTACCACGAGCATCATAGGAGCATGCCCCCCGCCACCAGCATGGCAAGCATCGCGAGCTCGGCCCATTGCAGAAACCATCCGGCCAAATCCCCCGTCACCCCGCCGAAGCGGGACAGGGCAACATGGCGATACCACGCGAGCGCCAAAAGCCCCGCCACCGCCATAAGGGCGCCGACGGCCCGAGCGCACGCGACCATCCCTGCAGCCGAAGCCGCAGCGAAAGCGCAAAGCGGCACGACGATCGCCGCGCGCTTCTTCGAAGGCGAGAGTCCCGCGGCCATGCCGTCCGCCCGCGCGGCAGGCCAGCATTCAACGGCGAGCCCCGAAAGCGCGCGGGAGAACACGAGCGAGCACAGAAGCGCGAGGAACGCCCCCGCCGTAAGCGGCAGCGCGGTGAACAGGGAAAACTGCAGAATAAGGTACACGACAACACCGATGACCCCGAAGGCGCCCGCCCGCGGGTCGTGCATGATCTCGAGCTTTCGCTCGCGCGGGGCCCAACTTGCAAGCGCATCGGAGGTGTCGCAGAGCCCGTCTAGGTGGATGCCACCCGTCACCGCCACAGGCAGCGCCACGAGCACGGCCGCGACGATGGTCGCGGGCACGACAAGCAGGTTAGCCACGTACCCCCACGCCGTCATGAGGAAGCCTTCCGCAAGGCCCACCAGGGGAAACGCGGCAAGCGCATGGGTTGACCCGAAATCGGTCCAGGCCGATTTCGGGACGGGGATGCGCGAGAACGTTCCGAACGCCGCGCCGATTGCCTCTGCTATCTTCACCTTGTAGGTCCTTCGCCTTTCATCCACACGGGAATCCCGCATACCACTTCGACTGCGCGGTCGGCCATCGCCGTCACGCCCTCGTTCACGCGCGCGAGCGCGCGCCTCCACGCCTCGGTCCCCTCATCGTAGCGCATCCCATCGGCGAACACGTCGACGGTGACCACCACCGTATGCACAGCGGCCTGAGCGAGCCGTTCGATGCCTCCGAGCACCTCGCGCGCCGCAGCGTCGGGGTCACGTGGGGGCAAGCCGCCTTCCGGGAAGAGCTCGTTCGCAACCAGGTTGCCCACGTCCTCCAAAAGAAGCGTGCAGCCGCGCGGAAGCCCGGGCACTGCGGCGCCCACGTCACGCGTGCGCTCGAGGGTGGAAAACCCCTTGCCCTCGCGCAGCGCCCGATGGCGCGCGATGCGGCGGGCGCCCTCTTCCCCGAAGGGCTCCATCGTTGCCAGGTACACGCGGGGCCCGTCGTGCCCGAGGCACAGGGACTCGGCGTAGGCGCTCTTGCCGCTCGCGGCGGCGCCGATAACGAGCGTCACCGTCATTTCCAGGCCTCGAAATGCTCGTAAGCAGCCATGCCGGTCGCCGTGAACGTCTTCCCATCCCGGTACACGCGCAGCGCCGAATCCAGAAGGGGCAGATACGCCATGGCGCCCGCGCCCTCGCCCAAGTGCATGCCTGCGTCGAGGGGTGCCTTTATGCCGAGCTCGCGAAGGAGCTCCTGGCTTGCGGGTTCACTTGATGCGTGGGTGC
>RQBM01000147.1:0-4133 GCA_008668795.1 Collinsella aerofaciens
CTGTCCGACATGCTCGGCTGCGACCTGGCCATCGCCCACAAGGGCCGTCCGCGCCACAACGCCGCCGAGGTCATGGGCATCATCGGTGACATCAAGGGCAAGACCTGCATCATCAACGACGACATGATCGACACCGCTGGCACCCTGTGCGCCAACGTCAAGGAGCTCAAGGCTATGGGCGCTGGCGATATCTACGTCTGCGCCACCCACGGCATCTTCTCCGGTCCGGCCATCGAGCGTCTGAACGACGCCCCCATCGTCGAGTGCCTCGTCACCGACGCCATTCCCGTCGAGGTCGGTGGCAAGATCAAGACCATCTCGGTCGCCGAGGAGTTCGCTCAGGCCATCTCCGCCGTTTACCACGAGGAGCCCGTCTCCACGCTCGTCGGCGGCGACTTCGCGCTGTAGTCGCTCGACCCTCGCATCCCTCCGGAAGCCCCGGACACGCCTGCGGGGTTATCACGCGAACGTCCTCGCCGCTTTGCGGCTGCGGGATGTTCGCTTTGATAACCCCTCCCGGCGTGTCCGGGGCTTCCTGCTGTCTCGGGGCAGCTGTTTTCTGAAATGACTTTGCTGCAACCTTTCCTCGCCTTCGGCGGGCGTGGTAGCCTTTGTCGTTGATTGAACTTTTGTGTAACGAAAGGATGAACATGGCAGCTGCACAGCCGCTTAAGATTCGCATGGTTGCCGGACTTGGCAACCCTGGCGATGAGTATGCCGAGACCCGCCACAACGCCGGTTTTAAGGCGATCGACGAGCTGGCCCGTCAGGCCGGCGTCACGTACTGGAAAAACCAAGCAGGCGCCGAGGTCGCGCTCATCAATATCAACGATGCCGAGGAAGAGGGCGGCAAGCGCCAGATCGTGCTGGTCAAGCCGCAGTCGTACATGAATACCTCGGGTGGCCCCATCTCCAAGCTTTGCCGCGAATACAAAATCAAGGCCGAGGAGCTACTCGTAATCCACGACGAGCTCGATATTCCCGCCGGCGACGTGCGTGTTAAGGTGGGCGGCGGCCATGCTGGCCATAACGGCCTGCGCTCCATCATCGACAAGATGGGCAGCCGCGACTTTAGCCGTATCCGCACCGGCATCGGCAACCCTCCCGGCAAGATGGCCGTGGCAGACTACGTGCTCAAGCAGCTGCGCGCCCGCGAAGCCGAGGATTTCCAGGACACCTGCGCCCGCGCCGCAGATGCCGCCGGTCTGGCCATCGTCCACGGCGTAATCTACGCCCGCGATCACGTAAACGGCGCCGCTTCCGCCAACGGGAAGCACTAAAACCTACCATTTAGGGACAGGTTTATTTTGGCAGCTTTTATCTGCGGAAACGCCGCAGTCGATACATCGCAATAAACATGCTGCCACCATACATGCATAACGCCCCAAAGGGGGCCGGCCTCAACGAAGCGCGAGGCCGGCCCCCTTTGCCGTTTTGCCTGATAAAACCGACCAAAATAAACCTGTCCCTTTTTGGCAGGTCACTTTTCCCGCCTGCCAAAGATACACGTAAGCGACATTGCCATGAGGGTATAATTTGCACCGTATGTCTGCACAACGCCTGTGCGCGTACGGTTTTACTCGGGCTACCGTCCATTTCCGTGGAGGCACGGTTCGGCAGCCCTAACAAGAGAGGGGTTCTATGTATAAGATCCTGGAGAAGACGCAGTTCTCGGAGAAGGTGTTCAAGTTCCGCATCGAGGCGCCCGCAATCGCCAAGCATGCGCACGCTGGACAGTTCCTCATGGTTCGCGCCAACGAGACGGGCGAGCGTGTCCCGTTTACCTTAGCTGGCTGGAACGGTGACGAGGGCTGGGTCGAGTTCATCTTCATGGTGATCGGCAAGACCACCGAGATGCTTTCCACCTACGAGGCCGGCGAGTCGCTGCGCGACGTCGTGGGCCCGCTGGGCGTTCCCACCGAGATGGCCGAGGGCCCCTGCGCCGTCATTGGCGGCGGCGTCGGCCTGGCAATTGCCTTCCCGGTCGCCAAGCACCTGGTCGAGACCGGCCACGAGGTGCACGCCATCATGGGCGCCCGCACCAAGGACCTCCTGCTCATGGAGGACCAGTTCCGCGAGCTCCTCGACGAGGACCACATCCACATCACCACTGACGACGGTTCCTACGGCGAGCAGGGCGTTGTCACCGCTCCGCTGGAGCGCCTGCTGCAGGACAAGGCCGTGAGCCAGGTCTTCTGCGTCGGCCCCGTTCCGATGATGAAGTTCTCGACCCTCACCGCCCAGAAGTACGACACCCCCATCACCGCGTCGCTCAACCCCATCATGGTTGACGGCACCGGCATGTGCGGCTGCTGCCGCGTCGAGGTGGGCGGCGTGACCAAGTTCGCTTGCGTCGACGGCCCCGACTTCGATGCCACCCTGGTCGACTGGGATGACCTTCGTGCCCGCCAGGCCGCTTACCGTTCCGAAGAGGGCGAGTCCCTCAAGGCCTATGAGGAAAAGAGCTGCGCATGCCACTAGTTAACGGTCGTTTCGTTGCCGATATGAAGTCGCCCCGCACCCCCGATAACGAGGAGCCGGCTGCCGAGCGCGCCTGCGACTTCCGCCCCGTCGACAAGGGCTTCACCGAGGAGATGGCGCTGGCCGAGGCCGAGCGCTGCCTCAACTGCAAGAAGCCGTTCTGTGTTGAGGGCTGCCCCGTCAACATCAACATTCCCCGCTTTATCGAGCAGATCCGCGCGAAGGACTTCGGCGGCGCTCTCGATACCATCCGCGAGGACTCCATGCTTCCCGCCATCTGCGGCCGCGTCTGCCCGCAGGAGAACCAGTGCGAGGGCAAGTGCATCCGTGGTAAGAAGTCCGAGCCCGTGGCCATCGGCCAGCTCGAGCGCTTCCTGGGTGATCGCCCCGAGCTCGCTTCCACGCCCAAGATGGCTCCCAAGAACGGCAAGAAGGTCGCCGTCGTCGGCTCCGGCCCGTCCGGCATCACCTGCGCCGGCGAGCTCGCCCGCAACGGCTTTGACGTTACCGTCTTTGAGGCCTTCTTTACCGGCGGCGGCGTGCTGGTCTACGGCATCCCCGAGTTCCGTCTGCCCAAGGCAGTCGTCAAGCGCGAGATTGACGGCCTGGAGGACATGGGTGTCAAGTTTGAGTACAACTCCGTCGTGGGCAACATGGCCACGGCCGAGGAGCTGTTCGAGCAGGGCTTCGACGCCATCTACGTGGCGACCGGCGCTGGCCTGCCCAAGTTCCTCAACGTCCCCGGCGAGAACCTGCCCAACGTCTTCTTCGCGAACGAGTACCTCACCCGCGTGAACCTGATGAAGGCCAACAAGTTCCCCGAGTACGACACCCCCACCAAGCACGGCAAGAACGTCGTTGTCTTTGGTGGCGGCAACGTGGCTATGGACGCCGTCCGTACCGCCAAGCGTCTGGGCGCCGAGCACGCCATCATCGCCTACCGTCGTACCGAGGACGAGATGCCCTGCCGTCGTGCCGAGCTGCACCACGCCAAGGCCGAGGGCGTCGAGGTTCTGCCGCTCGTTTCCCCGCTCGAGTTTGTCGCTGGCGAGGACGGCTCCGTGTGCGCCGTCAAGGTCCAGAAGATGGAGCTCGGCGAGCCTGACGAGTCCGGCCGTCGTCGCCCGGTGCCCATCGAGGGCGCCATCGAGGAGATCCCCTGCGACGTCGCGATCTCGGCTATCGGCACAAACGCCAACCCCTTCGCAAAGAAGATCGGCGGCAAGATGGAGCTCAACAAGTGGGGCTACATCGTCGCCGACGAGGAGACCGGCCAGACCACCGATCCCCGCATCTGGGCCGGCGGCGACATCGTCACCGGTGCCGCTACGGTCATTCTGGCGATGGGCGCCGGCAAGAAGGCCGCCGCTTCGATCACCAAGAGCTTGCTGGGCGAGTAATCACCTACAGCGCTAGCCATCAAACGGCAAAGTCCCCGTCGAGCACACGCCCGGCGGGGACTTTTTCTATGCCGACCACCCAACCACCACGATGGGGACAGGCACCTTTGTGATGGTTTTGGTCGGTTAGTCTTCGAGCTGCGCTACTTTGTAGCGGTAGGCTGCGGCAATAACGTCTTTGCAACCCTCGCGGCCCAGCTTGGCGCGGTTGACGACGATGTCTTTACCGCTCGTCATCTTCCACTTTCCGGC
>RQBM01000143.1:0-6983 GCA_008668795.1 Collinsella aerofaciens
CGAACCCGGAAGCTAAGCCCCATCGCGCCGAGAGTACTGCGGGGTCAGCCCGTGGGAGGCCAGGGCGCCGCTGACCGGTGGACGGCACCGAGCCGTACGCTTGAACTGAGAAGGGGGAGGCCTCGCGGCCTCCCCCTTTTTTGCGTTTATGGGGCGTAAATGACTCAATTACACCAGACGATCTTATCGTTTTTGGTATTGAGCCCTTATTTAAAGAAGATAAATCTAATAACAAGGGCAACTGCTATGGCCACAATGATCAAAAGCAGGATTGTCAGTCGATGCTGCTTGCGTCTTTTACTTGACGAAACGAAGATTGATTTTCCCTGTTTTGGCGTTTCGAGATAGCGAGCCGAATGCGTCAAGGTTTGCTTGGGTCGAGAACCTCTTTGTTGATGAGCGGCTGATGCTTTCAGTGGCTCATCACTAGCTGCGCTGTTTTTAGATAATGGTGCGTCTTTTAGATATACAGGGTCTCCCGAGGCGACGCCCATATGTTTACGTCCCGTTTGGGCATCCTCGAGTGTTTGATATCGATTTCTCGTCACATACTCGGGCTCCGGATCATTAATGGGCTCTTGCGAGATGTGGGGGCGATGGAACCGTGGCGGCTGCGTGGAAGTTTCTTCCCCCTGCGTCTGCATAAACATTTTGTTCTGGTTTTGGTCGTCCATGATGCCCTTTAGCTCGTTACCAACAACGTGTACGCGCTCATTGTAAGCCCCTTGTTATTTGTAGCTGCGAACATACTCGTTATTTAAGCTCTGGTTCAAAGAACCTTAACCTTACTAAAACCTGAGTCAATTACACTTAGATATGCTTATAGTACTTGACTCAAAAAACTTTATAGTCAATGTATATATAAGCACTGTGTGGGCATATATATGAGCGTCAAAAGAAGTCCCAGTCACCTAGAAGATGGCTCGGCAGTCCTAAAAGGAGTGGTAAACATGGCAAGCATGGTTCCTTATCGTTCGGTTTTTGGCGTTCGTCCTTCTGCTAGCTCGCTGTTCGATCTGTTTGATGATATGACCGACCTTGCAAACAACTCGATTGCTTCCAAGGCGTTTCCCGTTGACGTTGAGGATAAGGGCGACGGCTATGAGGTCAAGGCTTATCTGACCGGCGTCGCCAAGGACGATATCGATGTCGAGCTTAACGAGGGCCGTCTGTCCATTAGCGTGAATGTCGAGGAAGACGAGGAGAACGAGGGCAAGAACTTCCTGCAGAAGGAGTTCAGCTCGTACAGCGCGACGCGTGGCGTGTATCTAAAGGACGCTTCGAGCGAGGGCCTCTCGGCTAAGTACGCTGACGGCATCCTGACCGTTACGGTCCCCAAGATCGTCGAGAAGAAGAACGTTACGAAGATCTCCATCGACTAACTTCGTTGGTGTTCTGCGCTATTAAAAGACAGCAAAAGGGGCTGGGAAGCGATTCTCGGCCCCTTTTGCTGTCTAGGACAGTCTATTGAATGGTTACTGGCCGATGCTGGCTTGCGGGGCGTATCGAGAGTTTTCGCGATCCTTGGAGAAGGGTTGCGGAGCTGCCGACCTCGTCATCCAGGGTTGCGGTCAGAGCTTTGGCATAGCTTTTGACGGTAAGGCTCGGACGATTGTTATCTTGGCTGATATGCATGGCAATGAGCTGTTCGGTGCGTTCGGTAACAAGTTCGCGCGCGGCTTCGGCGGCTTGGCCATTGGAGAGGTGTCCCCTTGCAGACAGGATGCGCTCCTGAAGAAAGCGGGGATATTCTCCCTCGCGCAGCATGGTCACATCGTGGTTGCTTTCGAGTGCGAGGACTCGACAATCTTCGAGGGTGTTCATGGCTTGGCTCGATAGCTCTCCGGTGTCGGTGGCAAAACCGATGGAATCATCGAGGGTGTCGAATCGATAGCCGACTGGATTGATGACATCGTGTGACGTTGAGTAGGTTTGCACGTGGATGCCGGCAATGGATAGGGTGTCACCGGGATCGAATTCCTCGACAGGCAGATGCGAAAGATTTTCTTTGCTCGAAAGAGTGCCCCTGCTGGCAAAGAGGGGGCCGTGCCAGTGCTTGCACCAGACATCGAGGCCCTTGATGTGATCGCTATGCTCATGAGTAATGAGAAGAGCCGAGACGTTGTCTGCCGAGAGCCCCAGTTCTGCCATGCGCTTTAATGTCTCGCGGCGAGACAGTCCGTCATCGACCATAATGAGCCCCTGCGGGCCCTCGATGAGTGCGCAGTTGCCTTTAGAGCCACTGCCGAGGATATGAAGGTGCAGGCAAGACATAAGATTCCAAAGGATACAATGGGTGCGGACGAATAAAGGAGGAAGCGAATGCCAACGGTATCACAGCATTACGGACACCATGCCGTGCCTGGGGCAGTCGATGAGACCCGGACGAGGCAGCAGGCAGCTCCTGTCGTGCTCATGGTATCAGGCGGCGCGGACTCGACGGCACTGCTTCTTATGGCGTGCACATCAAAGCTGGATATCCAAGACGGACGCGGTGTTGCCCCCATTGCTCGCGAGCGCCTGCATGTGCTGCATGTAAACCATCATCTGCGCGGCAAGGCGTCCGATGGCGACGAGGCCTTTGTGCGTGAGCTCTGCGCGCAATATGGTTTACCGCTGTGTGTGGAGCACGCTTATTTTGATGGGGAGTCGGGCAATATTGAGGCCGCGGCCCGCGAGGTGCGCTATGCCGCGGCGCGGAGGTATGTTCGCGAACTCTGCGCCCAGACGGGGGCACCGCGAACGGCGGCTCGTATCTGCACCGCGCACACGTCTTCGGATCGCGCGGAAACGTTTTTGATGAACGCGATTAAGGGTTCGGGGCCCGCTGGTCTATCGAGCATTCCTCGCCGGAGGAATATCGTGGTGCGTCCCTTGCTCGACCTAACTCATGGCGAGCTCGTGGGCTATCTACAGGTACATGGTCAGCCGTGGCGTGAAGACGAGAGCAATGAGGATATCTCGTATCTGCGAAACTACGTGCGCCATCGGGTAATGCCAGTGGTGGCACAGCGTAATGCGAGCGTGTGCAAGACGATTGGCGCCGCCTGTGAGATCTTGGGTGACGAAGATGCGTTTCTATCCCAGCTGTCGGCACAGGCGTTTCGAAGCTGCCTGCGCAAGGAGGCGGCGGGCGCGCTAGTGCTCGATGCCAGACGCCTTGCTGCGGCCGAGGTGGTAATCGCGCGGCGCATCGTGCGACTGGCGATCAAACGCATCGATCCGGGCGCTCGTCCAGAGATGCGACATGTGGAGCGAGTCCTTTCCTGCGTTGCCGAAGGCACAGGCTCGGTCACGCTTCCGGCGGGAATTGACGCGCGCGTCGAGTTTGGCATGCTAGCGTTTAAGGCGCCGGCGGCTCGTGAGGGGCTGGTTGCGGACTGGATTACCATACCCGGTCGTTTGCCGTTGGGCGGGGGGCGCATGCTGGTCGCAGAGCCGATGGCCGTTGAGCCGGGATGCGATATCGTGCGCCGCGCCCGTGAGCTTGCGGCTGCCGGGGAAGTGACAGCTTTGGTAGACGCGGCTGCCCTGGGTTTTGCCGACAGCGATAGTGAGCGGATCCTGGCGGGCTCACGTGGCGAGATCCCTGCAGAGGCGCGATTGGCGCGCCTGTGGGTGGACGGTCCCGCACCGGGAGACGTGATGTGCCCGTTAGGAATGAGTGGCCGAAGCAAGAAGGTATCCGACTTGCTAGGCGAGGCTCGCATTCCCGTTTCCGAGCGCGCCGGCGTGCCCGTGGTGAGGACGGCGCCGGGAGGTGCCGTGGTGTGGGTCGCCGGAGTTCGCGCGGACGAACGTTTTAAATGCACGGCGGCGACGCGTGTGGCTTATCTGCTTCGCGTGGTTGACGCGGATTAGCCCCTCGCACCAGCTGTTCTGTGCGGCGTTGACGGTATTCCCGCGCTGATGGTGCGCGGGCTGGAAAATATACCCCGTGCGCTGCTAGAATGTGTAGTTCGCGTCCATACGGCGGTGTGTGGGCGATTAAGCACAAGAAAGGGTTGTCATGGCTTCTCAACATCCGGATATCGAGAAGGTTCTGTTTACGCAGGAGGATATCGACGGCATCGTTTCTCGCCTGGGCGAGGAGATCACTCGCGACTACGCGGGTAAGGATCTGGTGCTGATCGCGGTTCTGCGCGGTGCCGTTGTCTTTATGGGCGACCTGATGCGCAAGATTGAGCTACCGACCAACATCGATTTCATGGCTGTTTCGAGCTATGGCGACGGTGTGAAGTCCTCGGGTATCGTGCGTATCATTAAGGACCTGGATATCGACATCCGCGGTCGCGACGTGCTGATCGTCGAGGACATTCTGGACTCGGGCCTGACGCTCAAGTATCTGATGAAGAACCTCGAGAGCCGCAAGCCCGCTTCTCTGGAGGTCGCCGCCTTCCTGTGGAAGGACGTTGAGGACCGCGTCTCGGCCATCACGCCCAAGTATGTTGGAACCCATTGCCCCGATGCCTTTGTGGTGGGCTACGGCCTCGACTATGCCGAGCGCTATCGTAACCTTCCGTATCTGGGCATTTTGAAACCGGAGGTTTATTCGTAAGATGCCCGACGACCATAACGATAACAATTCCCAGACTCCCCGGGAGCCTAAGATCCCGGGGATGCCCGGAGGCAAGAAGCCCACGCGTACGGGCTGGCTGTATTTTATTTTGGCTTGCGCGCTTCTGGGCTACGCCTTCTTTAACATGGGCTCCGGCTTTGCCAATTCCAGCAATACCGTTAAGCTCGCGACGAGCGAGATGGTGAGCGCCATCAAGCAGGATCGCGTCGAAGATCTGACCTATACGGTTCAAGACGGAAGCGTGACGGGTCATTACTGGAAGACGAAGAAGGACAAGGGCGATACGAGCGAGCTCAAGAGCTTCTCCTCGACCTATGTCGGCTCCGATTCGCTTGCCGAGCTCATGGCGGAGCACCCCGATACCAAGTACATCGTCAACACCAACGATCCCGATTTTTGGGGCGACTTGGCGATGAGTGTGCTTCCGACGATCGCCCTTATCGCCATCATGTTCTACTTTATGCGCCAGATGATGGGCGCCAACAACAGGAACATGCAGTTTGGCAAGACCAACGCCAAGACCAACGAGGCCACACGCCCCAAGGTCAAGTTTGAAGACGTTGCCGGCGTGGACGAGGCAGTCGAGGAGCTCGAGGAGATCCGTGACTTTTTGAGCGATCCGGATCGCTATCGCAAGCTGGGCGCCAAGATCCCGCGTGGCGTGTTGCTGGTTGGCCCTCCGGGCACCGGTAAAACGCTGCTGGCCAAGGCCGTTGCCGGCGAGGCGGGCGTGCCGTTCTTTAGCATCTCGGGTTCCGACTTTGTCGAGATGTTCGTAGGTGTCGGCGCCAGCCGTGTGCGTGACCTCTTTAAGGAGGCCAAGTCCCAGGCCCCGTCGATCATCTTTATCGACGAGATCGATGCCGTGGGACGTCAGCGCGGAGCCGGTCTGGGCGGCGGTCACGACGAGCGCGAGCAGACGCTCAACCAGCTGCTGGTCGAGATGGACGGTTTTGAGGAAAGCGAGTCGGTCATCCTGATCGCCGCGACCAACCGTCCTGACATCCTGGATCCGGCATTGCTGCGTCCCGGTCGTTTTGACCGTCAGGTTACGGTCGACCGTCCGGATGTGAAGGGCCGCGAGCAGATCTTGCGCGTGCATGCCGAGAACAAGCCGATGGACGAGGACGTAAAGTTTGAGAAGCTCGCCCAGATGACCGTTGGCTTCACCGGCGCCGATCTGGCAAATCTGCTCAACGAGTCTGCGCTGCTGGCTGCCCGCCGCCATCGTTCCGTGATCTCGATGGACGAGGTCGAGGAGTCGATGGAGCGCGTGATTGCCGGTCCGCAGCGCAAGGGTCGCGTGATGACCGAGGCCGAGCGCACCACGATTGCCTACCACGAGAGCGGTCACGCCCTGGTGGGCCACATCCTGGAGCATTCCGATCCGGTTCATAAGATTTCGATTGTCAGCCGCGGCCAGGCTCTGGGCTACACGCTGCAGCTTCCGCAGGAGGATCACTTCCTCAAGACCAAGAACGAGATGCTCGACGAGCTCGCCGTGTTCTTGGGCGGTCGCGTTGCCGAGGAACTCATGTGCGACGACATCACCTCGGGCGCGAGCAACGATCTGGAGCGCGCGACCAAGATGGCGCGCGAGATGGTCACGCGCCTGGGCATGAGCGAGGAGCTTGGAACGCAGGTGTTTGGGGAGGCGCAGCATCAAGTATTCCTGGGCCGCGATTACGCCGAGCACCAGGATTACTCCGAGGAGACGGCGCGCCGCATCGATATCGAGGTTCAGCGCATTATGCGCGAGGCCCATCGCCGTGCGGTCGAGATCCTGGATGCCCGCCGCGATCAGCTCGATCTGATGGCGAAGGTGCTGCTTGAGCGCGAGACCGTCGAGGGCGACGCCGTGAACGCCCTGCTCGACAACGAGTGGGATGCCTACCTTGAGCGCGAGGGCGATATCCTGGCGGCCAAGGAGGAGCGCAATGCCAAGGCGGCCGGCATGCCGACCAAGAAGCGCGCGCCTCGCATGAGCGAGGAGGAACTGGCGGCTGATGCCGCAGCCTTTGCGCAGGCGGCCATGCAGGAGGATGCCGAAGCCGCATCCGATGATGCCGATGATGACCGCGCCGTCAATGCCGGTGCCGACACCGACGACGACAAATAGTCTTTGTGGCGAAAGCCTCCGCGGGGAAACCTGCGGAGGCTTTTTCCTTTGTTGATTGGGGACAGACTTAAATGAGCGTTTTCACGCATTTGAACTGCCTCCCCTTTCTTGGACTTTGAAATTAAGGTTCGAGAAAAGGGAGGCATCGGAAATGCCCCGCAGGAAGAAGGCAAGATACGGTCGCGAGATGAGGGCACGCGCCGCCGCCCTGTTCGAGGCCGGACTCGGCTTCGAACTCGCGGCCAACAACCTCGACGTTACCGCCCCGGCGGGGAGAAAATGGCG
>RQBM01000208.1:0-4169 GCA_008668795.1 Collinsella aerofaciens
ACAACCTTGCCAAGGTTGGGGTCGCGGGTTCGAGCCCCGTTGTCCGCTCCATTTGGGCGTTTAGCTCAGGGGGAGAGCGCTTCCCTGACACGGAAGAGGTCAGAAGTTCAAATCTTCTAACGCCCACCAAATGTTCGCAGCTCAGAGGCTATGTCCTCTGGGCTGTTTTGTTTTGCTACCAAGCACGCCGTCAAATATGCCACCAAATATTGATCCAAGGTCCCCGTAGAGGTGCCGGCAGATTGCATACGTCCTGGCCGACCGTGACCGCAACATGTTGGTCAAGCATAATCTTTTGGATTCTTTTGGCGTGAGCGGCTTGGTTTTGGTAGGATTTGTCAGCGGCTTGACTAAGGGGGTTTTATAACTGCCATGCAGGTAGCCGTGTTGGTAACGTTTTACCGACTTCCCAAGAACCCCTCATTTTTAATGCGTCTGCAAAATGACTAATTGCTTTGACCTGCTGAAACACTATATGTTGTGTTTGACCTAAAAAAAGAATACAGGATATAGATGCCTCTTTGTCGTATGATAGATGGCGGACAGAGAACGAGAACCTTATTCGCCCCATTTGGATAGATCTTTGAGCCCCTTGATTGGCTGCGAGGATTGTCCGCATGAGGGACTATGGTTATCGAGAACACAGATTGCGCGACGGCGCCGCAAGACAGGGGCACGCCCTGCCGGGCATCGTTTGGCTCTGAAGCGCAATGAGACTACGACGCGAAAGAGGCAAGAGGATGAAGATCATCAAGCGCAGCGGCACCGAGGTTGTCTTTGACATCGATAAGATCGTCAATGCCATCCGTGCCGCAAACTTGGAGGTCGAGGAGAGCTCTCGTCTTACCGACCGCCAGGTGGTTTACGCGGCACAAAACGTCGCCGAGGCATGCGAGAACGCGGGCCACACTGTTTCGGTCGAGGAGATTCAGGATTTGGTCGAGGACGAGATCATGCGTCTCGACTGCTACGAGGTTGCCCGCCACTACATCATCTATCGCTATGTTCAGAGCCTGAAGCGCCAGAAGAACACGACCGATGACAAGATCCTGTCGCTGATCGAGTGCAACAACGAAGAGGTTAAGCAGGAGAACTCCAACAAGAACCCGACCGTCAATTCCGTTCAGCGTGACTACATGGCCGGCGAGATCTCCAAGGACCTGACCCAGCGTGTGCTGCTGCCCCAGGAGATTGTGGATGCTCACAATGAGGGTCTGATTCACTTCCATGATTCGGACTACTTTGCCCAGCACATGCATAACTGCGACCTGGTGAACCTGGAGGATATGCTCCAGAACGGTACTGTTATTTCGGGCACGCTGATCGAGAAGCCGCACAGCTTCTCGACTGCCTGCAACATCGCGACGCAGATCATCGCTCAGGTTGCTTCCTCCCAGTACGGTGGCCAGTCGATTTCGCTGACCCATCTTGCCCCGTTCGTCGAGG
Organism: Collinsella aerofaciens; assembly: GCA_008668795.1. Taxonomy (GTDB): domain Bacteria; phylum Actinomycetota; class Coriobacteriia; order Coriobacteriales; family Coriobacteriaceae; genus Collinsella; species Collinsella aerofaciens_AS. Next base: position 1,447 of record RQBM01000208.1, read on the forward strand.
TGAGCCGTCAAAAGATTCGCGGCGAGGTCGCCCGCGAGCTCGAGGAGCTTGGCGTTTCCGCATCTCCCGAAAAGGTCCGCGAGGTTGTTGAGGACCGCCTGCGTGACGAGATCCGTCGCGGCGTTCAGACGATTCAGTATCAGGTCGTGACCCTTATGACCACGAATGGCCAGGCGCCGTTCGTGACGGTCTTTATGTATCTCAATGAGGCCCGTACGCCCCAGGAGAAGCACGACCTTGCCATGATTGTGGAGGAGACGCTTCGTCAGCGCTATGAGGGCGTTAAGAACGAAGCCGGCGTGTGGATTACCCCGGCGTTCCCCAAGCTCATCTACGTGCTCGAGGACGATAACGTTCACGAGAATTCCCCGTACTTCTACCTGACCCAGCTGGCTGCTAAGTGCACCGCCAAGCGCATGGTGCCCGACTACATCTCCGAGAAGAAGATGCGCGAGCTCAAGCTGTCGAAGGGCGAGACCGCGGGCAACGGCGACTGCTATACCTGCATGGGTTGCCGCAGCTTCCTGACGCCCGACCGCTCCGGTAACGGATTTAACAACGTGGCCAACGCGCTGAACTATGACCCGAACAAGCCCAAGTACTACGGTCGCTTTAACCAGGGCGTTGTGACCATCAACCTGCCCGATGTCGCGCTGAGCTCGCATCAGGACATGGATAAGTTCTGGAAGATCTTCGATGAGCGCCTTGAGCTGTGCCACCGTGCCCTGCTGTGCCGTCATGAGCGCCTGATGGGTACGCTTTCTGACGCCGCACCGATTCTGTGGCAGTACGGCGCCCTCGCTCGTCTGAAGAAGGGCGAGACAATCGATAAGCTGCTCGTGGGCGGATACTCCACCATCAGCCTGGGCTATGCCGGCCTGTATGAGTGCGTCAAGTACATGACGGGCCACAGCCACACCGAGAAGGAGGGCACGCCGTTTGCCATGGCCGTCATGCAGCGCATGAACGACAAGTGCGCCGAGTGGAAGGCCGAAAGCGATATTGACTTCTCGCTGTACGGTACCCCGCTTGAGTCGACGACCTACAAGTTCGCCAAGTGCCTGCAGCGTCGTTTTGGCATCATCCCGGGCGTGACGGACAAGGGCTACATCACCAACAGCTACCACGTCCACGTGTCCGAGGAGATCGACGCATTCGACAAGCTCAAGTTCGAGGGTATGTTCCAGCAGCTTTCGCCGGGCGGTGCCATCTCCTACGTCGAGGTTCCCAACATGCAGGACAACCTCAAGGCTGTCATTCGCGTGATGCAGTACATCTACGACAACATCATGTACGCCGAGCTCAACACCAAGAGCGACTACTGCCAGGTGTGCGGCTACGACGGTGAGATCAAGATTGTCGAGGATGACGGCAAGCTGGTGTGGGAGTGCCCCAACTGCGGCAACCGCGATCAGGAGAAGATGAATGTCGCCCGTCGTACGTGCGGCTACATCGGTACTCAATTCTGGAACCAGGGCCGAACCGAGGAGATCCGCGACCGCGTGCTGCATCTCTAATAACCATCCCAGGCCGCCCCGTAGCGAGGCCCCGGACCTTTACTCGCTATTTCGGACAGTCCTGGCTCACGACGGAGGCGCCACTGGCGCCTCCTGTTCGTGCGGAACTCATATCGAGCAAAGGTCCGGGGCCTCGCTACGGGGCGGCCAAGTTGACGTAGCTGAGATGCGGCATGCGGTCTGCTCACTCCTCGAAGTTCTTAGCGGAGATAATTCGAGCTGCAGCTGCGATTTACTTGCGATGGCGGTTGAGCCGCAACCCAGTTTTTATTAGATCTCGAACCCTATACTCGATGTTCGCTTCGTTCATTGAGTTACCCTTTGCATGAGGCCGGGACATATCGTCCCGCCCGCAGTTTCGCAGGCCGAAGGCCGAGAATGTTTGAGGACGGGATGATATGTCCCGGCCTCCCGGGAGAGTTACCTATGAACTACGCGAACATTAAGTATTTCGACATTGCTGATGGGGAAGGCGTTCGTACTTCTCTGTTTGTGAGCGGGTGCCGTCGTGGGTGCAAGAACTGCTTTAACTCTGTCGCGTGGGACTTTGCTGCGGGTGAGCCGTTCGACCGTGCCGTCGAGGACAAGATTATCGAGAGTCTCGACCATCCCTTTATTGATGGCCTGACGATTCTGGGCGGCGAGCCTATGGAGCCCGAGAATCAGGTGGGGCTTGTTGACTTTATCGAACGCGTGCGTGCGGCCTATCCCGCGGGGTCGGGCAAGACCATTTGGTGCTTTACCGGCGACGTGCTCGAGGAGCTTATGCCGGGTGGCCGTCATCATACCGAGGTGACGGACCGTATCCTGGCCTGCCTCGACATGTTGGTGGACGGCCCGTTCGTTCAGGATCTGTACGATATCTCGTTGCGCTTTAGGGGCTCGAGCAATCAACGCGTGATTGACATGAACGCCACGCGTGCCCGTGCCGAGCGTGAGAACGTTGCGCTTTGCGACGCCGTGGAGCTTTGGCGGGACGATCCGGTCTATTCGACCCATACTATGTAGCTTGTGGCCGATGCCGGAGGGCGTGGTACCATAGCGCGAACGCAAAATCGGAAAAGTGAGGCCCAGATGGTCGATCAGGAAAAAGTCGAGGCCGCCATTAAGCTGTTGCTTGAGGGCATAGGCGAGGACCCAACTCGTGAGGGCCTGCTGGAGACCCCGGCGCGCGTTGCCCGTATGTATGGCGAGATCGCCGGCGGT
>RQBM01000035.1:0-2568 GCA_008668795.1 Collinsella aerofaciens
CGTCGGACGCCCGCGGCGCCATCAACGAGATGGTGCATCTGCTGGAATCCGACAAGTGGCAGCCGGGAGGCTCCACGGTGAGCGAGATCGTCTCCCGTGGCGGCGCGAACATCTTCGGCATCATCAGCGACATGTGTAAGATGCTGCGCCTGCTGAACATCGACGTCGACAACGTCTTCGACGGGGCGGACGCGGAACTTGATGACACCGACAACGACTGGTCGCGTTTCATCGACGGATGCACCGAACTCGCCATCGTCTGCCAGGAAATCACCGCCTGACATGCGACCGGGATCGGACGGGCGGATCCCAAGGGGTATGGGTCCGCTCCCCCGCCACTGAACCAACCATCATCGCCGGTCGTGGACCGGCAGAGAGAAAAGACTGAATCATGAAATACACCAAAGACGAGGAAGCGCGGGCCGAAAGGTCAAGCGTCAAAATGTGGCCCGGCATCACGGCCGGCATCATCATCGGCCTGATCGCGTTCGTGTTGAGCTTCGACGCCCTGCGTCTCGTGTTCGTGGCATGCGGCATCAATCCGTACCTGAGCTGGGGTGGCCCGGTGTGCGTGGACGGCACGATCCTCCTGTGCACCTGGGCCACGTGGGGATTCAAGAAGGGCCACATCCGAGGCAGCGCCTATCCGTGGGTCGGTCTTGTCCTGTTCAGCAGCTTCTCCATCGCCGGCAACGCCCTGCATGCGATGCTCAACACCGGATTCCACCTGCCGGCATGGGTGCCGCCGGTCATCATGAGCATTCCCCCGGTCGCACTCCTGTACGCGACCCATTTGATCGTCATCATCGCGGGAGACCGTCTCGACAAGATCAACACCGTCCTTCCCGTCGGCTTGACCGTCATGGAAGACACTGACGTTCCGGCTCCCGTTCCCGCACCATCCGCCATGCCGGCCCCGGCCATCCCGTCCGAACCGCCGGCATCGGCTCCCGAACCGGCTGAACCGGCGAAGCCGGAGATTCCGGACCTGTTCGACTTCCAGACCATCGTTCCCGCCATGGAGGACGATGCGGCCCCAAAAGCCGATGAGGCCGAAGCGCCAGCCGCCGACGCCTCCACCCCGACCGTCGAACAGCACGCCATCCCGCAGCCGGTGATGCGTGAACCAGTCATCATCCCGACCCTCACCATCCAACCCGACGAGCGGGATGCCCCGACCGTGGACGGCCAGGACGAGCCGGCTCCCGAACCCGTGGGACCGGACGTGACGGCCGTGGAACCGGCCGACGTGCCGGAAGAGAAGACCGACGACGCCCAGGCGGAGGAAAAGCCGAAGCCAGGGAAAACCAGCCGACGCGGCAAGGCCGGAGCCGATGACGAGGCGTGGCTCGCATGGATCGACGAGCTTACGGCTAAAGGCGAGAATCCGACCGCGTCGAAGGCAGTGGACGCGGGACTGGCCGCGAGCGGCAGCACCGCGAAAAGGTATCTCGCCCGCATCAGAAGAGAGCATTCGGAAAGGTTCTAAGCCATGGAACACCACAGCATGAGCGACAAGGACTTCCACGCGCGGTACGGCGTGACCCCGCGGGAAGTGGAGGACGCGTTGGACGAGAACCGCCGTCGTGTCGCCCGCAGACTCTCCGAATGGGGATACGCGTGGGCCGTTGACGAGATTATGTGCGACGTGGCCGTGGAACTGCTCAAGGGAGGCCTGCGCAGGTGGGCCTCCTATGAGGAACGCAAACCATTGGGCGCGTTCGTGAACACGCTGATCGGCAACCGGTTGGGCGAGTGGATGCGTACTGAGCGGCCCAAATACCGTAGCGGCATGACCCACGCGCCGCTACGCCGCAGGAAGCGGAAGGACACGACGCCGCAACGCGAGGCTTTGGACGCCACCGAAGCGAGAAGAAGGATCCGCAACGAGAACAACGCGGCCCTTGCCGACCGACTCTGCGAGGAAGCCGACGTGTTCGGCGATCCCGATTCGACCGTCCTGTCCGCGCCGGCGGGAGACAAGTCCAGTTATCAGGAATGGTTGACCGGCGGCACCCAGCCGTTGGAACTGGAAAGCGACAAGTACGCGGCCGACATGGAGGGCCTGCGCCAGGACGTGACGACTCGATGCAAGCGCATGGCTTGGGAGATGCTGATCCGTCAATGCCTTACCGCGACGCGTGGCTCCGACGCTCTCCGCAACGACATCCGTCGTTTCCTGGAGAACCATCATCATGGCCTCGGTCCGAGCATCGACGACTACCCGTACATTCTCGCGGTCATCGATAAGTACAGGAAATGATCGTCCATCGGCCGTTACCGGACCCCGGTGACGTGGAGATGGATGCCGGCATGGTCTTTTCTTCTTTCTCCGCCATGCCGGCGACATGCCGGCCATGCGCGCCGAACGGCAACGGCGCCGCCGACGCGTGTCCGGCACCCCCTCGACAGACTTTCAAAACCGAGCGAACACCACAACCGACAAAGGAGCAGACAATGATCAGCGTCATCAAATGGGCATGGCAGGCCAAGCCGGACACTCCGGCCGAGAAGCTTGTTCTCGTCAGTCTTGCCAACAGCACGTTCCAGACGCCTCGGGAGGACATC
>RQBM01000189.1:0-7052 GCA_008668795.1 Collinsella aerofaciens
GGTCGGTGGAGCCGGAGAACGTCCTGCCGCAGTCGCGGCAGAGGTAGCGCTGCTCGCCGTTCCCGGACTTGCCCTTCTTGACGATAGCGACCGAGCCGCAACGGGGGCAGCGCCCTACCGCATAGCCATCTCACTCCGCATCTACTAACATGGCGGCGCGGACGACGTCCCCGACCAACTCGACGGCCTTGCGGCGCTCGGTCATGCAGAGCTTCGCCAGGCTCTTCATGAGGGTGATGAACAGGTCGTCTGCATCCATGGGCGCTCCTTCGACGTTAATTGAAGGGTACCGCCTCGCGGTGACATCGTTTTTATGTCAACCTTGGTCTAACAGAGCCAAAAAAATTGCGTGCCCTGGTCGAGAGGGACGGACTCTGACCAGGGCGAAGGTCGAGGCCGTGAGCGCCCTGCGCGAAGAGGGGTACGGGCTGGGGTGCCTGCTGGAGTGCGCCGGCCTGGCGAGGTCGAGCTACTACTACGCGCTGTCGCACCCGAAGGCTCCCACCAGGCCCGAGCTCTGGGAGGCCGCCGCCGAGATATTCTCGCGCACGGCCAACGGGTGCGGCCACAGGCAGATCGCCATGTGCCTGCGCGCCGAGCGGGGCGTGCGCATAGCCTACAAGACCGTGCTGAAGATGATGCGCGAGATGGGCATCAGCTGCGGGATCCGCCGCGAGACCGACTACCACAGGTACAACTCGTACAGGGGCAAGGTCGGAAAGACCTTCGAGAACGTCATCGGGCGCGACTTCGCCGCCGACGGGCCGTGGGAAAAGATGGACACCGACGTCACCGAGTTCAAACAGCCCTGGGGCAAGGCCTACTTCGCGCCGGTCTACGACTTCGGCAGCAAGGAGATCGTCGCCTGGTCCACGTCGCTGCACCCCAACATGGCCCAGCAGCACGAGCTGCTCGACCAGCTCGTGTCCAGGAAGCCCAAGGGCTCCAGGCCGATCCTGCACTCGGACATGGGCTGGCAGTACCAGCAGGCCGGTTGGTGCAGGCGGCTGGAGGAGGCCGGCGTGGTGCAGAGCATGTCCCGGAAGGGCAACTGCATCGACAACGGCGCGACGGAGCAGGTGTTCGGCCACATCAAGGACGAGTTCTTCCGCGGAAGGACGTGGCCGGACTTCGAGTCCTTCAAGGCGGACCTCGACGACTTCGTGGTCCATTGGAACACGAGGAGGCGCCAGGTTAAACTGAAGGGACTGACCCCGGAGGAGTTCCGGAGACAGTCCCTTGCGGCGTAGTTTTTATTTAAGCCGTCCAAGTTTTGGGGTGCAGTTCATCGTCCGCGTTCCGGGGGCTTTTTGCTGCCGCGAGGATGCGGCTAAACGATGCACTCGGGTTAAATCGGATCTTATATTTCGCATGCGCTTTATATGGCTCCATTTTTGGGTACAGTGTTGTCCCGATATTGAGCTTGGGGGATATATGAAAGATGAGACGATAGGCCAAGAGGATGCGGCCCAAGATGCAGAAGCGTGTGCCGAGGCCCTGGAGAGCCTTGACCGGATTGCGCTAGATGAGCTCTCGTTTAGCGATTCGGCCGTCGACACACAGGACGAGGCGCACGAAGGCACCGAGGACGAAGACGGCGACGCCAAAGACGCTCCTGACGAAGCCGAGGAGGACGATAGCAAGGGCGATGACCAGCCCGAATCCGACACGGGCGAGGAAACCGTCTTGCTCGACAGCTTGCCGGCCGAGGATTCGCTGACCCGCGAGCTTCCTGGCCTGGGTTCCGCACCAGCCGTAGACGAGACCATCGCCATGGGCGATATTCCCCTGCCGTCCGTTCCCTCGGCACGCGAGGCCGAGGTTCGCCATCGCAAGATGTCGCCCAAGCGACGCAACCTGATGGTGGCAGGCGTTGTTGCCATCGCGCTCGTCGCCGGCGGCGCGGGCTATGCGGCTTGGAACGGATACCAGCAAGAGCAGGCCGCCGTGGTTGCCGCAAACGCCCATACCATGATGTCGGTGCAAATTGGCGTACATGCCGCGGGGCTCGACTGCTCCACCGGCTCAAAGATCCCCGTGCAGGTGAGTGGCCAGGACTCCGACGGCTCTTCTGTGAGCGAGACGCTCTATGTTGACGAGCACGGTCGCGGCATTACGCTGCTGCCCGGCGATTACACGTTCTCCATCGCCGCCTCCCCCATCGCGGCCGACGGTACCATCTACACCGTCCCGACCACCAAGGCGCAGGTCACCATTAAGAGCGATGGGCAGGATTTGAGTGCCCAGGCCACCTTTAAGCTCAAGGTACCTTCGGCCGACACGGTGACCGACGACCAGATCGATGCCGCCGCCAAGTATGCCGAGGAAGGGGGCGCAAGCTCTGCCGCCGCGGCAAAGATACTCCAGCAGGCGGCAATTACGCGCCGTGATGCCGCCGCCAACGCCGTAAGCGCAAGCGAGGCACAGTCCGCCCGCGATGCCGACGCTCGACACAAGGCGACGAACCTGTATCAGCTCGATATTCCGGTTGAGTGGTATGGCAAGGTCGCGACCTGGCAAAACGGCAGCACGCTGTGCATCTATCTGGGCGATGACACCAATACGCCAATCGTGACACTTGTCGCAGTGCGCGACGGCGAGACCTTTATGCCCGACGACGGCGATACGGTTTTGGGCACGGTCAGCCTAGGCAACGGCTACACCGTCTACGCCAGCGGCCCTGTCTATCCGTACGTGATTCCGCAAACCGTTAATGGACGCACGCAGGACCCTGTGTCGACCTATCCCATGGACCAGGCTATTGAACTTGTCGAGCTTACGACCGGCAACCGCTACACCTATAGCCAGATTAAGAACGACCTGGTTGGCAAAGACGGCAACGCAGACGCCGCGACCAAACTCGAGACCGACTACCTCGCCCAGATTCTCCTGCCGAGCATCAAAACCCAGGACTAGCCGGCCCGAAGACAGCCGCCCAACACCCACATCTCTAACGCAGTTGCGGTGGAATAGGGACGGTTTTTGCTGATCAAACTGCAAAACAGTCCCTATTTCACCGCAACTTATTGGTGGCCTTTTGGGTGGCACTCAGCGCCAGGGGTCGGCTTCGAACATCGGCTCGCGCTCGGGGCGGCGATCGCTGTAGGGATCGTAGCCGTCGTCGTCCTCGTTCTCGGCACGGATATAGGGGTCGCGCGGCTTGGGTGCCGGTTTAGGCGCAGGCTTGGGTGCGGCGGATGCGACGGGCGCTGCCTCAGCCGCCGGTGCGTTCGTCTTCTTCTCGTCTTTCATCTTCATAGCTCCTTGCCATGTACTCACGTTCAACACCATCGATTGTCGCACGAAAAAGGGCGGCGGACCCAATTGGATCCGCCGCCCTTGGCGTTTAGAGACGACTGGCAGATTATAAGGCATGTCCCATAAATCTACTCGGCGTCGGGGACCTCGTAGGTGGCCGCCGGCGTGTTGTCGCACACGACGGTAAAGCCGCCATCCTTGTCGACATCGACCGTCACCTGATCGCCCTCGCGCACCGTGCCGTCGATGATAGCGGCGGCGATGGCATCCACGACCTCGCGCTGAACCAGACGCTTGAGCGGACGGGCGCCAAACACGGGGTCCAGGCCGCCCACGGCGAGCATCTGCTTGGCCGCCGGGGTGATGGCAAGCGTCATGCGCTCCTTGGCCAGACGCGCGCGGACGTCGGCAAGCTGGATGTCGACGATCTTCTCGATCTGCGCCATGCCGAGCGGATGGAACACCACGATATCGTCGATACGGTTGAGGAACTCGGGGCGGAAGGTCTGAGCCATGGCGGCGTCGACCTGATGGCGCATCTCCTCCTCGTCCTTACCGGACAGATCGGCGATGGCCTTGGAGCCCACGTTGGACGTCATGATGATGATCGTGTTCTTGAAGGACACTTGGCGACCCTGACCGTCGGTCAGGCGGCCGTCGTCGAGCACCTGCAGCAGCACGTTGAAGACATCCGGATGGGCCTTCTCCATCTCGTCGAGCAAGATCACGGAGTACGGACGACGGCGCACGGCCTCGGTGAGCTGGCCGCCCTCGTCGTAACCCACGTATCCCGGGGGCGCACCGATCAGACGCTGGACGCTGAACTTCTCCATGTACTCGGACATGTCGATACGCACGAGCGCGCGCTCGTCGTCGAACAGGCACTCGGCAAGCGCCTTGGCGAGCTCGGTCTTGCCCACGCCGGTGGGGCCCAGGAAGAAGAAGCTGCCGATGGGCTTGTCCGGATCGGAGAGGCCCGCACGGCTGCGGCGCACAGCTGCGGCGACGGCGGAGACCGCCTCGTCCTGGCCGATGACGCGCTTATGCAGCTCACCCTCCAAGCCCTTCAACTTGTCGAGCTCGCCCTGCATCATCTTGGACACGGGCACGCCGGTCCAGGCACTCACGACCTCGGCGATCTCATCGGAGGTCACCTGCTCGTTGAGACCCTCGCCGTCCTGCTGCTTTTGTGCCTCGAGCGCAGCCTCGGAATCCTGAATCTGCTGCTGCAGGCCCGGAATCACGGAGTAGCGCAGCTCGGACGCACGGCCCAGGTCGCCGTTGCGCGTCGCGCGCTCCTCTTCGCTCCTGGCCTCGTCGAGCTGGCCCTTAAGCTCCTGCACGTGGTCGATGGCGTTCTTTTGGTTGAGCCAGCCGGCCTTTTGCACGTTGAGTTTTTCCTGGACCTCGGCGATCTCCTGGCGCAGGGCCTCCAGACGCTCCTTGGAGGCGTCATCGGTCTCCTTCATGAGCGCCTGCTCCTCGATCTGCAGCTGGGTGAGCTGACGCGTGGTGGCGTCAATCTCGACCGGCATGCTGTCGAGCTCCATGCGCAGACGGCTTGCCGCCTCATCGACCAGGTCGATGGCCTTGTCGGGCAGGAAGCGGTCGGCGATATAGCGATCGGAGAGGTCGGCGGCGGCCACGAGTGCGCTATCGGTGATGTGCACGCCATGGAAGATCTCGTACTTCTCCTTGAGGCCACGCAAGATCGAAATAGTGTCCTCAACGGTGGGCTCGCTCACCATCACGGTCTGGAAACGACGTGCGAGCGCCGCGTCCTTCTCGATGTACTTGCGGTATTCGTCGAGCGTGGTCGCGCCAATCGCATGCAGGTCGCCACGGGCGAGCGCCGGCTTGAGGATGTTACCGGCGTCCATGGAGCCCTCGGTGGCACCCGCGCCCACGATGGTGTGGAGCTCATCGATGAACAAGATGACCTTGCCCTCGGACTTCTGTACCTCCTTGAGCACGGCTTTCAAACGGTCCTCGAACTCACCACGGTACTTGGCGCCGGCGACCAGCGCGCTCATGTCGAGCTCGATGAGGTCGCGGTCACGCAGGGTGCTCGGCACGTCGCCGGCCACGATACGCTGGGCGATACCCTCGACGATGGCCGTCTTGCCGACGCCCGGCTCGCCGATGAGCACGGGGTTGTTCTTGGTGCGACGGGACAGGACCTGGATGGTACGACGGATCTCGTCGGTACGGCCGATGACCGGGTCGAGCTTGCCGGCACGGGCAAGGTCGCAGATATTGCGGCCGTACTGCTCCAGCGCCTCAAACTGAGTCTTGTCCTCGGCAGACGTCACGCGGTCATCGCCACGCAGCTCCTCGTAGACTTGCTCGATGCGCTCCTTGGTCACGCCAGCGTCACGCAGTACACGACCAGCCTCGCCCTTGTCCTCGGCAAGCGCCATCAGCAGATGCTCGGTCACCACAAAGCTGTCGCCCATCTTGGTGGCCTTCTTCTCGGCCTTCTCGATGACGCGGACGAGCTCGTTGGACAGGCCCATCTGCTGACCCTCGCCCGAAACCTTGGGCGCGTGGTCGATGGCATCCTGCGTGGAGCGTGCGAGCTGAGCCGGGTCAGCGCCGATGCGCTCGATGATCACGGAGATATTGCGCTCGCCGGCACCGAGCAGGGCAGACAGCAGGTGAATCGGCTCCACCGCGCCGGCCTGCGCATCGGCAGCCGTGCTCATGGCGGTCTGCAGCGCCTCGCGCGACGTCATTGCTAGCTTATCGATTCTCATGGAATCACCTCTCTTGGGGCGGCCGCCCTACGGGGCGGCTTCACGTTGTTCGAGAAGTATTGTTGCCAGCTTTGTACGATCTTATACATAAATCTAAGTCTCTATATATAAGATTTTATGAGTGATTGAGGGATAGGGGGCAGACCCGCTCGCCCGCTGCGGCCTCATCCCCTTACTATCTCAATCTGTAACATCTATCGACCGTTTCCGGCTCCAGATGTTACAGATCGAGACAAATTATTCAGCGGCGCCCGTTTGTCTCAATCTGTAACATCTAATCGGCAAATTAGGGTCTAACTGTTACAGATCGAGACGAACAGAAAACACCCGGATCAAAAATCTAAATCTGTAACACCAGGCCCACTTTTAGCGGCCAAGATGTTACAGATCGAGACAGACCGAAAACCACCACAAAGAGGACAAGCACCTTTGTGGTGGTCGCGGTCTCTACTCCTTCGCCGAACCCGTACTTCCCGATTCGACGGTCCAGGGCATCTCATCCTCGAACAGCCATGTACGGGCAGACCCACTATCGCGTGCAGTCTGCGAGTCAGGCAAGCAGGTCTGTTTATAGGCATCTTGGATACACTGACCCATAAAATCGTTGAGCTCGGTCTGGTCGCCCTCCATGACATATGCGACATCGCCGTCCATGACGTAGATGCCCGGACCCTCATTGCCCTCGTAGCCTGGATCGTACGAGACATCACATAACTTTGCGCCGTTTGCAGTGTCCAGTTCGATGGAAGAGTGGCATCCGCCAACCATGTCGTTCGCTTTTGCCCGATAGGACGCATATCCGTACCAACGCTTAAATGTTTTGCCCTTGAGTAGCTCGGACGCCCTATCGATCAGGCTTGTATCCGTGGTATAGCGCATGGCCCCAAGCTGAATACGCGGATAATTGCTAATACCCAGCACAGCCGGCTGCTCATCAAAATCAACGGTAATGGTCTCGGGCTTGTCGTCGCCGGTCAGAAGTTCGACAGATTGAGTCACAGGCTTGACCACCGGCTCCGTCACCGCAGCAGGTAGAAA
>RQBM01000216.1:0-9992 GCA_008668795.1 Collinsella aerofaciens
CCAAAGTCGTTTTGCGCCATAAGCTCGCGCAGAGCCGCCACGTCATCCATGTCAAGGTCTTTTGCCTTGCCACCGCGCGGGTTGCGCGTAAAGAACGCAAAGGTATTGGCACCAATGGACAACGCCGTCTCCCCCATTGCCCGATAGCCCTTCGTCGTCGAAAGATGGCATCCGATTGTCAGCATCTCCAGCTCCCCCTCATCAGTTGCGGTGAAATACGGTCTATTGGTGCCCTATTTTGGCGCAAACAGACCGTATTCCACCGCAAGTTATAAAAGGGGCATCAGAGATGTGGGCCGCCAGGCACCACGGGCGCCGGCGTCATGATCCCCTACGTGTCAGCGCCAAGTCCTAGAGGGCTAGACGAATCGCATCGATGATGTGTGCACAGCGCTGCGTGGCGGCAAGGGGCATGACGGGACTCTCGAGTTTCCCCGCCCGGATGAGCTGGGTCGCATGCTGGATTTCGCCGTAGAAATCATCGATCTCAAACGGGGCATTTATTTCGAGCGTTCGACCGTCGGAATACTTCACATGGGCGAGCTCGGGGCGATGGAGACGCTCGATTTCCAACGAGCCTCGCTCACAGACAATCGTTAAGCGGCTTTCATATGTTGCTTTGCCGTCGCACACCATATGAATGGGTATACCGCCGACGCTCATACGGATCTCGTCGGCCCAATCGACGCGGCCGCCTGATACGTCACGCCAGCGAACTTCACGGGATGAAACCTCGCACGCGCCCGCGAGCAAATCCTCAAACCAACCGACCGCATAGCAGCCCATGTCATATAGACAGCCGCCCTGCAACGAATCAAGCAGATAGCCCGAAGGAGGCTCGCCGTAATCGAGCTTTTGCACGCTTTCAATCGAGACAATACGGCCAAGCTCACCCGACGCAAGCAAGTCCTTCACGCGAGTGCGCATCGGGCAAAACCGATTCTTCATCGCCTCCATAAACAGCACGCCGCGCTCACGAGAGGTGGAGGCAATCGAGAGAGCCTCTTCCTCACTCAAAACGGCCGGCTTTTCGCACAGCACGGCCTTTCCCGCGCGCAGTGCCCGACAGACCCAATGCGCATGCATGCCATGTGGAAGAGCCAAGTAGATTGCGTCGACATCGGGGTCGGCAATCAGCGCATCATAAGCCACATCGCCGCTATCGTCAGCCGTGGCATAACTGTGCGCGGCATCAATCGAAAACGCCCTGCAAAACTCCTCAACATGCGAAGGAGTGCGGCCGGCGGCAGCCACAAGCCGTGCCCCGTCCACCTCCTTGAGCGACGATGCAAATCGATGCGAAATGTGTCCAGCGCCCAAAACGCCCCAACAAACCTCACGCGAATCATTACGTAAACCTCGGTCACCCACGATAGCCTCCCATCAGTTGCGGTGAAATAGTTCCTGTTGATGCCTTATTCTGCCGCAAACAGGAACTATTCCACCGCAAGTTATAAAAGGGTCATGAGGAGCGTGTTTTGCCGAAGACTTTAAGCATGGCCGTTACGGGGCCCGGCTGGAAGCGTCGGCGCACGTCATCGAGACGCTCGGGGATATCGATATGCTGCGGGCAGTGGCGCGCGCATTTGCCGCACTTGACGCAATTGCTCACCAGCTTGGGCTCGCTCGTGCGCACCGCACTCGCCGTAAAGTATTGCGACAGCCCCGTAAACCAGCTGTGCGCATAGCTCGCGTTGTAGGCGGCAAAGCAGCCGGGAATGTTGATACCCTTGGGACATGGCATGCAGTAGCTGCATCCCGTGCAGGGCACGCGATTCGATTTTTCAAACTCATCCAGCACGTGCGCGATCGTGTCGAGCTGGTTGGCAGTCATCGAATTCGGCAATGCGAGGTCTGCCAGTGACGAATTCTCATCCACCTGCGCGGTATCGGTCATACCAGAAAGCAACATCGTCACCTGAGGATGATTCCACACCCACGAAAGACCCCAGGCGGCAGGAGTGAGCAAATGCGGGTCACGGGCACTATCGAGCACAGCGCGGGCCCGTGGCGGCAGCTTGCCCGCTAAACGCCCGCCCAGCAGCGGCTCCATCACAAACACCGCGAGGCCTCGCTCGGCGGCGGCCATGAGCCCCGCTGTTCCCGCCTGATATCGCTCTCCAGCGTAATTGTACTGGATCTGGCAAAAGTCCCACTCATATGCATCGAGCATTGTCAGAAAGTCCGCTGCGCTGCCGTGGTACGAAAAACCAATCTGGCGAATGCGCCCCGCCGCCTTTTGACGCGCGATCCAGTCCTCGATGCCCAACGCCACCACACGTTCCCACTGGGCGGGCGAGGTAATGTTGTGCATGAGGTAATAGTCGATATGGTCGGTCCGTAGGCGGCGCAGTTGCTCGTCGAAGAACCGGTCGAAATCCTCCGCGCATTTGCACGAAGCATGCGGCAGCTTGGTTGCGAGCAAAACCTGGTCGCGCAAGCCCAGGCGCTCAAGCGACGCACCCACGCACGCCTCGTTGCCGGGATAGAGATAGGCCGTGTCCAGGTAGTTAATCCCCTGCTCCACCGCACGGGAGATGATAGCGTCGGCGGTCTTCGCATCCGGGCGTCCCGGCGCACCGGGAAACCTCATGCAGCCCAGCCCCAACGCCGAGATACGGTTGCCGCTTTTGGGGTCAACGCGGTATTGCACGGCCCCTCCCCTCCCATCGAAGCCCTGACGAGGCGAAACAAACCCGTCACGTCATCGAAACACATCGGAATCGCAATTGAGAACGTATCGTAACGCAGCAGAAATCGAGCCGTCACGGCACCGCTTTAACATCAGCAAAAAGCCCGATGAAAGGAGACGAGCGTGACCACGCGTGAGGACGCCTACCCCTACCCCGGCGAGCAATACATCCTCTCGGTCGACCGCTATCAGATCGAGGTCATGGACCATCTGGACAAGCTTCCCGCCACGGGTGCCGTCATCTTCTGCACCTTCCCCAAGGTCCGCGATGGCGTCGGATACCCCGCCCGCGTCTTTGCGGTCTGCCCCGCAGCGTAGCGTCCAGGCAAACGTTTCTTTTTTATAACAGCCGCCCCGCGCACCTACCAATCACCCTGGCAGCATACAATCCATCAGGCGCCCCTTACGCGGGCGCCTTTTACATGGGGAGATGATTCACATGCAGATCAACAAGGTCGCCTTTATCGGCAAGGGCGGCGTCGGCCTGCTCTACGGCAGCATGATTGCCAAGGCCCTCGGCAATGACGCCGTCGAATACGTTATGGATGACGCCCGTTTTGAGCGTCACGCGGGCGATGCGCTCACCGTCAACGGAAAGCCTTGCGATCTCACGTCCGTCCGCGCCAGCGAGGCAGCGCCCGCCGATCTGGTCATCCTGACGGTCAAGACCACCGGTCTCGACCAAGCACTCAAGACTATGGAGCGTGTCGTGGGACCCAACACGCTCATCGCCTCGCTGTGCAACGGCATTACGAGCGAGCAAAAGATTGCCGAGCGCTTTGGCTGGGAGCATACCGTTCTTGGTATCTGCCAAGGCATGGACGCCGTGTTCCTCAACGGAGAGCTCACCTTTACCAATGCGGGCGAGATTCGCTTTGGCGCGGCAGCGGGCACCAAGCCCGCAACCGTTACCGCCATCGACGAGCTCTATACGCGCTGCGGCATCGCCCATACCGTCGAGAGCGACATTGCGCACCGCATGTGGGCCAAACTCATGCTCAACGACGGCATCAACCAGACCTGCATGGCCTACGGCGGGACCTACGGAAGCGCCACGGAGCCGGGCTCCGAGCAGCGTCGCTGCTTTGTTTCCGCTATGCGCGAAACGCTTGCGGTCGCCAACGCCGAAGGCGTTGAGCTGACCGAGGCAGACCTGACGCAGATGGTGCACCTCATCGAGGGAATCGACCCCGCCGGTATGCCCTCGATGGCGCAGGACCGCATCGCACAACGAAAAACCGAAGTCGAGGAGTTCGCGGGCACCATTTGCCGCCTGGCCGCCAAACACGATATCCAAGTGCCGCAAAACGATTGGCTCTACCAGAGGATTCGCGAAATAGAAAGCAGCTGGTAGTGCTCGGCATACTGCAGCCAACAGATCCAATGGCAAAGCCGCCGCAAGGGGCACTCCCCTCGCGGCGGCTTCCTTTTTCATCTTTGGCCAAAAATCAGCTTCAGAACGGTTAGAGCTGCGACTCCGACGCCTGGTCCTCATCGTCGCGACAAAGGACTACGCCCGCACTTCCCAGCAGCGCGGCCGCGATCAACACGCCAACCACGATAGAGGCAGCCTCACAAGACCCCTGCATGCCCGCGACGAGCGCGGCCGTGGGACCAAGGCAGCCAAGCATCAACGCGACGGCGGCAACGGCGATATCTCGAGCATTCACAAGACCACTTCCTCCAAGAGAAAGACCTTATTTCTCAAGAACCAGTGTGCCCCGCATCCATACGCCCAGCGTACCGCCACGGTAAGGGCTCTGTTAACTCGAACGCACATAAAGAACGGGCGGCTTTACGTTGCCTAAAAGCTCAGTAAAGACGCCCGCCCATCATGTGCCAATTTTCCTTATGGCAGATTACCAACCGGTATAGTAGTCGGTAGTTCCGGCGGCGCAGCCGGAGTCATAGACCTTGCACTCGCCCTTGGAACCGGTAAACGTGGAGCCCTGAGCCTTATCGCCCGCGGCAACAACGTAATAGCCGTCGGAATCGCGCCAGAAGCCCTCAGAATCCTGAGTCCATTCGCCCGTGCGATAGTGATAAAGCACATTGCTGCTGTAATAGGTCTCGCGGCGCCCGTTGTAGTTATTGACACCCGCAGAGCGCGTCAGGCCCGATCCGTTCGCGTAGGACGCGGCAGACGCGTAGGACGGAGTAAAACCGGCGTTGTAGTACGAAGCCTGGGTGGCCTCGGCAGCCTCCGCCTCGGCGGCGGCCGCCTCGAGCGCTTCGCGCTTGGCATCCTCAAGCGCGGTGCGCAGCTCATCGAGCTCGGTCGACTTGGCGTCGACCTCCCCCATCGTCAACAGGCTGCCCGCACCGTCGATGCAACCCTGCAACACAGCGCGCTCGTCATCGGTAGCATAGTCGCCATACATATTCATAATGATCTGAGCGCGCATCTCCAGGGAATCGCGCTTGGCCTCCATCGAGGCGTTCCACTCCTGCATGGAACCATAACCATCGCCGCGATAGTCAACGGGCTGTACCAGCGTCGTCTCGGACGGCGTAGATCCAACCGTATCGGACAATGTTGCGGCGTGGGCATCAGTTGCACCGGCGCCCGCCAAAAGTGCCACGGTCAGAGCGGCGGAAAGGGCGGCGGCTTTCGGTTTTCGTGAATCGATCCTCATGTAGCTGGAAACCTCCGTAGTGCATTTTTGCTGCGTTTGAGCTGCGTGTGATTCGATTGCGCTGCATAGTACCCCGAGCAAATCGCGACCTGCGGTTTTACTCAAAAGGCGCACGTCAATTGCGTAAAACTCACATCCTCTCAACAGGAGTTTTCCACAACTCGAATGCATAAAACGTGTCAAAAACCCTGTTTTTGCACCCGCTCTATGCAAAAAAGGCGCCTGTGCAACCATTGTTCGCACAGGCGCCTTGAGCAGGCATTTTATGCAGTTATACCTATCGAGTCGCAAGGGGTCCTTGCACAAGTCGCCCTACTCGTCCAGCGCGGCGAAGGCCTGCTTCAGGTCCCAAATGATATCCTCGGCGTACTCGGTACCGATGGAAAGACGGATCGTGGAGGGCGTGATGTTCTGCTCGGCGAGCTCCTCGGCAGACAGCTGGGAGTGCGTGGTGGTAGCCGGGTGCACGACGAGCGACTTGACGTCGGCCACGTTGGCGAGCAGCGAGAACACCTGCAGATGATCGATGAACTTCCAAGCTGCCTCCTGGCCACCCTTAATCTCAAAGGTAAAGATCGAGGCACCGCCGTTGGGGAAGTACTTCTGATAGAGCTCATGATCGGGGTGCTCAGGCAGGCTCGGGTGGTTCACCTTGGCGACGTGGCTGTCACCAGCCAGAAACTCAACGACCTTCTTGGTGTTCTCGACATGACGGTCAACGCGCAGCGACAGAGTCTCGGTGCCCTGGAGCAGGACCCAGGCGTTGAACGGGCTGATGCAGGCGCCCTCGTCACGCAGCAGGATAGCGCGGACATAGGTTGCGAAGGCGGCGGGACCGGCAGCCTCGGCAAACGAAACACCGTGGTAGGAGGGGTTGGGCTCAGCGATCTGGGCGTACTTGCCACTCGCCTTCCAATCGAAGTTACCGCCGTCGACGATCACACCGCCCAGCGAGGTGCCGTGGCCGCCGATGAACTTGGTTGCGGAGTGAACGACGATGTTGGCACCATGCTCCAGCGGACGGAACAGATACGGGGTGCCGAAGGTGTTGTCGACGACAACCGGCAGACCGTGCTTCTTGGCGATCTCGGAGATGGCGTCGATGTTGGGGATGTCGGAGTTGGGGTTGCCGAGCGTCTCGAGATAGATGACCGTGGTGTTGTCCTTGATGGCCCCCTCGACCTCTTCCAGGTTATGGGCATCGACGAAGGTGGTCTCGACGCCAAACTGGGAGAGCGTATGCTCCAGCAAGTTGTAGGAGCCACCGTAGATAGTCTTCTGGGCAACCACATGGTCACCGGCCTGGGCAAGGGCCTGCAGGGTATAGGTGATGGCAGCAGCACCGGAGGCGACGGCAAGACCTGCCACGCCACCCTCGAGCGCGGCGATACGATCCTCGAAGACGCCCTGGGTGGAGTTGGTCAGACGGCCGTAGATGTTTCCGGCGTCGGCAAGACCAAAGCGGTCGGCGGCGTGCTGGGAGTTGCGGAACACATAGCTCGTGGTCTGGTAGATAGGCACGGCACGGGAGTCGGATGCAGGATCGGCACTCTCCTGGCCAACGTGCAGCTGCAGGGTATCGAAACCAAAGGTGTGCTCGGGGTTGTTGATGAACTGGCTCATGATGATCTCCTTGATCGAACAAAAGTAAATAAAAAGAGAGAAGTAAGTCGCTGTCTCCTGATCACGCCGACGGGCGCAAACAGGAGCCCGGCATTCGTCTTGGTAAGCAATTCATATGCAGGCCTCCTTTCGCATCCCGGTTCCGTGGTTGGCTTAATTACCTACCGCCTTTGTGTGTTTTGAATAGTACGAGCATTGTTCCCCTCGGTCAATCACTTAAAAGCGCTAACTTGTTATCTGTTTTATAGATAACTATCGAAAGGACGGGCGCCGATGACCCTCCAGCAGCTTCGCTTTTTGATCGCCGTGGCAGAGTCCGGTTCGATCAACGCCGCAGCTCAGCGCCTCTATACCGCACAGTCCAATATCTCCAACGCCGTCAAAAGCCTGGAACAGGAACTTCATATCGAAATCTTTACGCGCTCTAGCCGCGGTGTTGCACTCACCAACGACGGCACCGAGCTTTTGGGTTATGCACGCCAGGTCGTAGAGCAGGCCGACATGCTTGAGGCCCGCTACGAGGACGGCGGTACCCCGCAAGCCCGCCTCGCCATTTCCGCCCAGCACTACGCCTTTTCGGTCGAGGCCTTTGTCAACGTAGTCGAGCGCTGCCGCGACAGCAAGTTCGAGTTCATCATGCGCGAGACCACCACATCGCAGATCATCGATGACGTCCGCGCGTTTCGCAGCGACATCGGCATCCTCTATCTGGACGACTTTAACGCCCGCGTTCTGCAGAAGGCTTTTGTCGATGCGCGTGCGGGCTTCCATCCCCTATTCGACGCGACGGTCCACGTCTTCGTTAGCGAGCGCCACCCGCTTGCCCGCCGCCCGCAGCTGTCCCTTGCCGACCTCACACCATATACGCGCTACAGCTTTGAGCAGGGAACCTCAAACTCCTTCTATTACGCCGAGGAACCTTTTAGCTATATCCCTTGCGACCGCAACATACGAATCTCGGACCGCGGAACACTTACTAACTTACTTATCACGTCGAACGGCTACACCCTGTCGACCGGTGTCCTCTCCAATGAAATGCAATGGGGTATGGCATCGATCCCGTTAGCAGACGCCCCAACGATGCACATAGGCTACATCATGCATAACGATCGCAAGCCCTCTCCCCTCTTGCAGCAATACCTCGACGAGCTCAACCGCATCATCCATGCCAACTAACTGTCGGAAGACGGGGTAGAAATCGTAGATTGCTAGCCCTCGACGAACGCGGCGCTACAATGGTCACTCACACGAAACGTACCCAACGAAAGGAACCATGTGAAGGTCATCATCTATACCGACGGCTCGGCCCGATCAAATCCGGGACGCGGCGGCTACGGCGCCGTGCTCAAATACACCAACCCCGCCGGCAAGACCTTCACCTCCGAGCTTTCGCGCGGCTACGCCAAGACCACCAACAACCGCATGGAGCTCATGGCGGTCATCGTGGCGCTCGAGGCACTTAACCGCCCCTGCGAGGTCGAGGTCCATTCCGATTCGCAGTACGTCGTCAACGCTTTCAATAAACACTGGATCGACGGCTGGAAAAAGCGCGGATGGAAAACCGCCAACAAGCAGCCCGTCAAGAACCGCGACCTGTGGGAGCGCCTACTCACCGCCAAAAGCAAGCACAAGGTTGAGTTCATCTGGGTTAAGGGTCACGCCGGCCACGAGCTCAACGAGCGCTGCGATGAGCTCGCCACCACGGCGGCCGACGGCAGTAACCTCGATATCGACACCGGCTTTAACGAGAGCGACCTGTAATAGCGTTTTCGCGCAGCTTTATATCCCCACGCGCTACACTCATCCTGTAGACCAAACAACGCAAGGGGGACGTATGCTGCGCATCGCGACCATCGGCACATCCATGATCACCGACAACTTTATCCAAGTCGTCAACGCCAACGACCAAGCCGCGTTTGTGGGCACGCTTTCACGCGACGCCAATCGCGGTACCGCCTTTACCGCCGAGCGCGGTGGCGAGCGAAACTTTACGTCACTCGATGAGCTTGCGGCAGCCGCCGACGTCGACGCCGTCTATATCGGCAGCCCTAATGCACTTCACTACGAGCAGGCCCTTGCCTGCATCGCCGGTGGCAAGCATGTCATCGTCGAGAAGCCCTTCTGCGCCACCGAAGCGCAGGCGCTGGAAGTCTTCCGCGCTGCCGAGGCAGCAGGTGTTGTGGCCCTCGAGGCCATGCGTCCCCTCCACGATCCCGCCTTCCACGCCATCGAGGATGCCCTGGGCGAGATCGCCCCCATCCGCCGCGCCTCATTGCGCTTTGGCAAATATTCCTCGCGCTACAACGAGATTCTCGCGGGACGCGCCACCAATATCTTCGACTGCAATATGGCATCGGGTTCCCTCATGGACATTGGCGTCTACACCGTCGAGCCCATGGTCGAGATTTTCGGCATGCCCTCCGGCCTTACGAGCATGACTACTCTGCTCGACCCTACCACGCGACAGCTCACGCACGGCCCCATCGACGGCTGCGGTTCCATCCTCGCCAGCTACGGCGGTGGCCGCATCTCCGTCGAGCTCGCGCACTCCAAAATTACGAATGACCTGCTGCCCTCGCAGATAGAAGGCGAGCGTGGCACTATCCAGATCGACCATCTGTCCACGCCCCGCAACGTCCGCATCGACTATCGCGGCGACGTCGTACGCGGCTCGGCGACCGAGGCACCGCGCGAACAGGACGAGAACGGCCGCGTGCTCGACCTGCCCAAATCGAGCAACACTATGGAATACGAACTCACAGACTTTATCACCGCCATCGGCGGCATCGATAACGTTAAGGAAGAGATTTGGGAGACCCCGGCGGGACGCCACGAGCTTGGCCACTACCGCGATGTCACGCTCGTCTCACTGCGCATCATGGATGCCGTGCGCCAGCAGGCCGGCATAACCTTCCCGGCCGACGCAGGCAAGCAGGCATAGCGATGGGCCTCTTCGATACGTTCTTCTCCAGCGTCACCGGCGGCAGTCGAGAGCCTCAAAAACCATCAAACGTCGAGCTCGAGCTGCGCCGCAGGCTTAC
>RQBM01000167.1:0-10745 GCA_008668795.1 Collinsella aerofaciens
GAAGGACGCGTTTATCCTTCGTCAGCTGGTTACCAAGGATTTTAAGATCAAGTATCGCCGTAGCGTTCTGGGCGTCGCATGGTCGGTGCTCAACCCGCTGCTGATGATGATCGTCATGGCCATCGTGTTCTCGACGATTTTTGGCCAGGGCCGCAATGGCTCAATGACGCCCGAGATGTACCCGCTGTACTTGATCGTGGGTAACATCACCTTTGCCGTCATGTCTGAGTCTACTAACCAGGCCCTGACGTCGATCGTGGGCGCTGCCCCTCTGCTCAAGAAGGTTAAGGTGCACCGCTGGGTTTTCCCGGTGCAGAAGGTGCTCTTCTCGCTGGTCAACTTTGCCTTCTCGCTGGTCGCCGTCGCCATCGTCATGCTGTGGTTCCGCGTTATGCCTTCTTGGCACCTGATTCTGTTGCCGGTTTGCCTGCTGCTGCTTATGTGCTTCTGCATGGGCCTGGGCATGATGCTCTCTGCCCTTACGGTCTTCTTCCGCGACGTTATGCATCTGTGGAGCGTCGTCATTACGGCGTGGACTTACATTACGCCCATCTTCTGGACGACTGACTATATTGCGCAAATGCCGCATCTCGTGCGTATCTTGATGTATGCGAACCCCATGTTCAACTACCTGCAGTTTATGCGCGATATCTTCCTGTTCCAGACTACGCCCTCGCTTATGACGTTTGGTATGTGCGTCGCTTGGGCGGTTCTTGCGCTTATTATTGGCTATACCGTGTTCCATAAGTCCGAGCGCAAATTTATCCTCTACATCTAAGGAGTGCTGTGATGACTGAATCTGTTGTTGATTACAGCGAGCAGCCTCTGGCTGTCGAGGTCGACGACGTCACCATGATCTTTAACATGGCGTCCGAGTCGCTGACCAACCTCAAGGAGTACTTCATTAAGCTTGCCAAGCACGAGCTGTTCTTTGAGGAGTTTAGGGCGCTTAAGCACATCTCGTTTGATATTCATCGCGGCGAGGTTGTGGGTCTGGTCGGCACCAATGGCTCCGGCAAGTCTACGATGCTCAAGATTATCGCTGGCGTTCTTGAGCCTAGCGAGGGCAGCGTTAAGGTGCACGGTAACATCGCGCCGCTGATTGAGCTTGGCGCCGGCTTTGACCCCGAGCTGACCGCCCGCGAGAACATCTATCTGAACGGCGCCCTGCTCGGCTATACCAAGGAGTTCATCGACGCCAACTTTGACGGCATTATCGAGTTCGCTGAGCTGCAGAACTTTGTCGATATGCCGCTTAAGAACTTCTCTTCGGGCATGGTTGCGCGTATCGCCTTTGCAATCGCGACGATTACCGAGCCCGATATTCTGATCGTTGACGAGACGCTGTCCGTCGGTGATGTGTTCTTCCAGCAAAAGTGTGAGGCCCGCATCCAGCACTTTATCCAGAGCGGCGACGTGACGGTTCTGTTCGTTTCGCACTCTATGGAGCAGGTTGAGCGCATCTGCCAGCGTGCCGTTTGGATTGAGAAGGGTGACCTTCGCATGGACGGCCCGGTCGATGAGGTCTGCAAGGCGTACCGCGAGCAGTTCAACTAGGTTATAATTACTTGCGCCTGACAGGCTTGTGCTTGCTTGGGCGTGCGGTTATTTGCTCCATTAGCTCAGTTGGATAGAGCAGGGGACTTCTAATCCCAAGGTCGACGGTTCGAATCCGCCATGGAGCACCATCGTTTATTAAGCCCAGACCGCTTGGTGGTCTGGGCTTTTTTCATCTTGTGTGTTGCTGGAGCCGAGCGCGAGCAAGCCGCTGCTGTTTGTTGGGGTTGGCATTTTACTTTTCGAGATGCTCTTTCAGCAGCTCCAACGCGTGGGCGTAGCCCTTCAGGCCCTCTCCGGTGATGGTGGCGAAGCAGGCCAGACGGGCGTAGCTCACCTGGCGGAAGTCTTCGCGGGTCTCGACTGCGCTAATGTGGACCTCCACAGCCGGGATGGCGACGGCTTTGAGCGCGTCCAGGATGGCCACGCTTGTGTGCGTGTAGGCGGCCGGGTTGATGACGATGCCGTCGACCTTTCCGTAAGCCTCCTGGATCTTGTCGACGATGCTGCCCTCGTGGTTAGACTGGAAGACCTCGACCTCGTCGAAGCCCTGTGCGGCACCCGCTTCCTGGCAGATCTGCACTAAGCGATCGTAGTTGTCGCTGCCGTAGATGCCTGGCTCGCGAATGCCGAGCATGTTGAGGTTGGGGCCGTTAATGACGAGTGCTTTCATGGTTGCTTCCTTTGCAGTTGAAAAACCACCACAAAGGTGCCTGCCCCCTTTGTGGTGGTTTTGGTTAGAGAGCGGGTGGGAGGGTGTCGAGGAGGGCATGGGCGGTGTTGGCGGCGCAGTCGCGTGAGTCGATGATGTAGTCGGCCCAGGCGCGGTAGCGCGGCATACGCTGCTCGGCCAGCTTGTCGATGCCGTCGCGCGCGGTGATGGGGCGGCCCTTGTGGGCGAGCTCGTCGAGCTTGCGGTTGAGCATCACGATTTGGCTGTTTTGGTGCAGCAGAGGGTAGTTCTCGTCGCGCGTAACCACGCCGCCGCCGGTGGAGAGCACCAAGCCGCTGCGCTTGGAGATGTCGGCCAGCGCTGCCGTCTCCTGCTCGCGGAAGGCCGCCTCGCCGCACTTGATGATAAAGTCGGCGCAGGGCATGCCCAGGCGCTCCTCGAGGGCGCGATCGAGATCGATGTGCTCGCGGCCCGTGAGCTGGGCGATCTGCTCGCCCACGCGGGTCTTGCCCGAGCCCGGCATGCCGATCAGCGCGATGTTCTGTTCGCGGCGTGACAGGCGCTCCGTTACGTCCAGGATCCTCTCGCGCGGGGTGGCTTTGCCGGTATAGCGCTCGACAGCTTGTGCCGCCTGGGCAACAAGCATAAGCAGGCCGCCGATGCAGGGGATGCCGCGGCGCTCGGCCTCGAGCATCAGGCCCGTGCGGGCGGGGTTGTAGACAATGTCGATGACGCCCTCGAGCGCATCGAGGCCTTCGAGCGTGCAAGGCGCGTCGGGGCAATGGGGGAACATGCCGGCGGGCGTGCAGTTGACGAGTAGGGAGGCGTCGGACTGCTGCGCGATATTGTCGTAGTTGACCTCGCTCGTGCGACCCACGGGTACGACGATGGCGCCCATGTCTCCCAGCACCATACTTGCCGTGGTGCCGGCGCCGCCGGTGGCACCGAGCACGAGGGCCTTCTTGCCGGCAACCTCAACGCCCAACTCCTCGACCAGGCACTGGAAACCGAAGTAGTCAGTATTATCGCCGTGCAGGCGGCCGTCGGGCAGGCGCGTGATGGTGTTGACGTTGCCCATGCGCTCGGCGAGCGGGCTCAGCTCGTCCAGGTATTCCATGACGGCGCGCTTGTAGGGGATGGTCACGTTGGTGCCCTCCCATTCGTCGCCCGTCATAAAAGCCTCAAGATCCTCGGGCTCGCGCTCAAAACGCACGTACTCAAGCCCCGCCAGCTCCTTGTAGATGGTCGGGGTGTAGCTGTGGCCCAGCACGCGGCCCAGCACGCCGTAGGGGCGGGTTGCGGCGGTATCGGTCATCTAGAGCACCTCCGTGTAGCTGCCAAAGTAGGTGAAGCTCTCGCATACGTCGTCGATCGAATCGAGCAGGTCGTCGAGGGCCTTGCTGCCAAAGGGACAGTCCAGGTCAAAGTAGAACATAAACTCAAAGTCGCGACCGGGGATGGGGCGGCTCTCGAGCTTGATGAGGTTGATGTTGAGTGCGTAGAAGCGCTCGAGCACGCGATAGAGGGCGCCCGGCTCGTTGGCCGTGGTGATCATGAGCGAGGTACGGTTGGCACCGGGATAGACGCGTGGCTCGCGGCTGATGACGACAAAGCGCGTGTAGTTGTTGTCCGAGTCCTGGATGTTGGACTCCAGCACCTCCAGGCCATAGAGTGCCGCGCAGCTGCGCGATGCGATGGCGGCAACATCGGTGCGGTCGGAATTGGCGACCATCTCGGCCGACATGGCGGTGTTGGGGTACTTGGTGGCGTGCAGGTCGTGGGACTCGATAAAGCCCGCACACTGGGCAATGGCTTGGCCGTGGCTGTAAACCTCGCGCACGTCGGCGAGCTTGGTGCCGGGCTTGACGAGCATGTTGTGGTCGATCTTGAGGCGAAGCGAGCGCACGATGTGGAAGTCGAACTGGGCGAGCAGGTCGTAGACGGCGTTGACCGAGCCGGCGGTGGAGTTCTCGATGGGCAGCACGCCAAACTCGCAGAAGCCGTCGCGCACAGCGCGCATAACGCCTTCGAAGGTCTCGAAAAACGCGATGTCGGGCACGTCGAAGAGTTTGCACGCGGCGATCTGGCTATAGGCACCTTCCACGCCCTGGCAGGCAACTGTGGCCGTTTGAGGGAAGGGCGTGTCAAAGGCTGCAGCCGTGGCGTGGGCCTTTTGCGAGACGGTGATGCCCTTGAGCTCGTTGATGTAGCGCTGCTGCTCGGCCTTGCTCATGCTCATAAGGAGGCGGAACAGGGTGATGGTCTGCGCCTCGTAGCGCTCGGGCGCGCGGCTGGAGAGGTTGTTGAGTTTTGATCGCTCGCGGGCGGGGTCAAAGACGGCCTTGCCCATCTCGATCTTTGATTTGGCGACCTCGGTGGCAATGTCCATTCGCTCGACAAAGCTATTGAGGAGCGTGGTGTCGATGCCATCGATGGCCTGGCGGATGTCAGCAAGGTCCATAGGGACCCCTTTCGTGAATGGTTGCCTGGGGTAGTTAATTTGGGACGGGGCTTTTTTAGCTACCCTTTGACTGTCGACGAATCGATGGGTGCCAGGGCAAATATCAACTGGCATATGGGGGTAGCTAAAATAGCCCCGTCCCAAATTAACTACCCTTGGGGTGGGTGGACTAAAGCTGTCCGGCGTCTTCTAGGAGGGCGTCCCAAATTGCGAGGGCGGCGGCTGCTTCGGCTACGGGGACAGCTCGGGGGACGATGCAGGGATCGTGACGACCGTGGACCGAGAGTTCGACATTTTCCATGGCGTCCATGTCCACGGTCTGCTGCTCGCGGCCAATGGAGGGCGTCGGCTTTACGGCCATACGCCACATGACGGGCGCGCCGGTCGAAATACCGCCCAGGATGCCGCCGGCGTTGTTGGATTCGACCTCGATCTTTCCGGTCTCGGCGTCGATGCGATACGGATCGTTGTTCTCGCTGCCGCGCATGGCGGCCACGGCAAAACCCATGCCAAACTCCACGCCCTTTACGGCGGGAATGCCAAACGCGATTTGCGCGATGCGGTTCTCGATACCGTCGAACATGGGGTCGCCGATGCCCGCGGGAAGCCCGTAAATGCCGCACTCCACGATGCCGCCGATGCTGTCGAGTTCGTCGCGCGCGGCTAGGATCTCCTCGCGCATGCGGCCGGCTGCGGCGGCGTCAATGCACGGCAGATCGTTCGTAAGGATCGCCTTGCGGTCGGCCTCGCGATAGACCATATCGTCCATCGGCAGGTCGGAGATGCCGCCGATCTGCGCGACGTGCGCCATGACCTGAATGCCGCGGGCCTCGAGTACCTGCAGTGCAATGCCGCCGGCGATGCATAAGGGGGCCGTTAGGCGGCCGGAAAAATGCCCGCCACCAGCGACATCGTGCATGTTGTGATACTTCACACGCGCCGGGTAATCGGCATGTCCCGGACGGGGCTTGCGGCGCAGCTCGGAGTAATCCTTGGAGCGCGTGTTGGTGTTCTCGATAATCGCGGCAATGGGCGCGCCGGTGGTATGTCCATCGACAACACCGGCGATGATGTGGGCGGCGTCGGCCTCGCGGCGTTTGGTCGCGGTCTCGTCGCGGCCGGGGGCGCGACGGTCGAGGAAGGCCTGCAGCTTCTCCTGGTCCACAGCGATGCCCGCCGGGATGCCATCGAGCGAGCAGCCGATAGCGGGGGAGTGCGATTGGCCGAAGATGCTTAAGTGCAATACGTTGCCAAAGGTCGAGGACATGCTATTCCTCCTCGAGTGTGACCTTGCCGCCCAACAGGCGGTAGTGGTCGAAGAAATCGGGATAGGACTTGTTGACGGCCTCGGCGCCGTGGATCACGACCTCGCCGGTGGCACGGCTCGCAGCGATGGCGGCCATCATGGCGATGCGGTGGTCGTTGTGCGAATCGACCTCGCCGCCGGTGAAGGCATCGCCACCCTTGATGATGAGGTCGTCACCGGCGATGCGCACCTGTGCGCCCAGCGCGGTGAGCTCGCGGGTGGTGGTGACCAGACGGTCAGATTCCTTGATGCGCAGGCGCGCACAGTCACGGATGAACGTGCGGCCCTGCGCCAGCGAGGCCACGGCCGAGATAACGGGTACCAGGTCGGGAATGTCGTGGGCGCTCATCTCAAAGCCGGCGAGCTTGTCGGACTGCACGGTGGCGGCGTTGGTGGAGCGCACGATGCGGGCGCCAAAGCGCGAAAGCGCGGCAAGCACGTTGCGGTCGCCCTGCGCGGAGCTCAGCGACACGCCCTCCACGGTGATGGGGTCGGTGCCGATGGCGCCAGCGCACAACCAAAAGGCGGCGTTGGACCAGTCGCCCTCGACGGCCACGCTGCCGGGCGTGCGGTACGAGCCACTGCTCACGCGGAAGTTCGTGACCTCGGGCTGACCGTCCTTGGCGGGAATGCGCTCGACGTTGACCTCAACGCCAAAGGCCTTCATGGCCTGGATCGTTAGGTTGATGTAGGGGCGGCTCTCAATGAGGCCGGTCACCTGCACACAGGAGGGCTGGGCGAGCAACGGGGCCGCCAGCAGCAGGCCCGAGATATACTGCGAGCTCACGTTGCCCGGCAGCACAAAGGTGCCCGGGCGCATGCGGCCGCTTGTCTTGAGCGGAAAACCGCCCAGACCCTGCAGGTCGCAGCCGGCGGCGATGATCTCGTCCGAGAGCGGGGACAGCGGGCGGGCGCCCAAGCGTCCCTGACCCACAAAAGTTGCTTCTGCGCCCAGCGCGCAGGCGACGGGCAACATAAAGCGGAGCGTGGAGCCGCTTTCGCCGCAGTCAAGCGTTCCGCCGGCAAGTGCCTTGAGCAGGCCAAACTCAATGCTCTTCATGGTAGGGTGGACCTGGAAGCCGTCCTCGACGGTCTCGATGCGGGCGCCCAGGGCCGTAAGGCAACGCACCGTAGCCTCGATGTCGGCGCAGGTGGTGTTGCAGGTAACGTGCGTCTCGCCGTTGGCAAGCGCAGCGCAGATGATCAGGCGATGCGCCATCGACTTGGACGCGATCGCGGGAACGGTGCCCTTGAGCGGGGAGGGGGTGATGCGGGCTAGCATGCGAATGCGTCTCCCTTCTGGCCGAGGCCCTCGGCAATGAGTTCGTGGAAAGTGGAAAGCGGCGTGCGGTCGATGCAGCAGCGGCCAATGCCGTGCGGAATCACCAGGTCGATGGTGTCGCCCGCGCGCTTCTTGTCGTGGAGCGCCTCGGCAAAGACGGCATCGGCATCTAGGTCGCAGCGGGTCTTGAGGCCATGGCGGGCGCAGAGCTCCTCAATACGACCGGGCAGTGCAGCATCGCAAACGCCGTGCAGGGCCGCGGCGCGCGTGATAATGCCCATGCCGATCGACACGCAGTTGCCGTGTCCGAGCTCAAAGTGCTCGCAAGCCTCGACGGCGTGTCCGGCGCTGTGTCCAAAGTTGAGGAGCTTGCGCTGGTTGATCTCGCGCTCGTCGGCAACGACCACGGCGCGCTTGATGTCGATATTGCGGGCGATGATGAGCGCTACGCGGGCCACATCGCGGTTGAGTAGCTCAAGCGTAAGCGGGGTCTTCTCCAGTTCGGCGAAAAGCTCCGGGTCGGCGATCACGGCATGCTTGATGACCTCGCCGCAGCCGTCGGCGAACTGCTCGGGCGTGAGGGTGGCCAGGCACCCCACGTCGGCGATAACCACGCTCGGCTGCCAAAAGGCGCCGGCCAAGTTCTTGCCGGCAGCCAGGTCGATGGCGGTCTTGCCGCCCACCGACGAATCCACCATGGCGAGCAGACTCGTCGGGATCTGCACAAACTTGCAGCCGCGCATGTAGGTGGCGGCCACAAAGCCCGCCACGTCGCCCACGACGCCGCCGCCGAGTGCCACGATCACGTCGGAGCGCGAAAGCTCGTGCTCGGCCACAAACTCTAAAATGGCAACGTAGGTCTCGGCGCGCTTATGGGCCTCGCCAGCCTCGAAGGTGCAGATGCTCACCTCGTAGCCTGCGGATTCGAGGCTCTGCTTAACAGGCATCTGGTAGAGGGGGCCTACGTTGGTGTCCGTCACGATGACAGCGCGCGAGCCGCCGGCGGTGGCTCGAACGAGCGGTCCCGCCTGCTCCAGCAAAAACGTGCCAACATGCACCTGGTAGGGGCGTGCAGTGTCGATATCGATGGTAATCGCCATAAGCTATGGTCCTTTCGACCTGGCGTGATAGGTGGTCTAGTGGGAGGCCTCGTCGTCGAGTGCGCGCTTAATGCGGTCGCCCTCGGCAAGGAGATTCTCCAGATAGCGCTGGTCGCGGTCCTTGAGCGCACGGCTGTAGGCGCCAAGCGACTCGATCAGATGGTCGATCTCGAAGGCGAGCGCGTCGGCGTCGTCGATCATGAGCTCGGACCACATTTGCGGGTTGAGGTGCGCCACGCGGGTGAGATCGCGGTAGCTACCGGCCGAAAAGCCGTGGTGGACCTGGGCGGTGGGGCTTTTGACGTAGGCGTTGGATACCACGTGCGCAAGCTGGCTCGTGAAGGCGATGACGCGGTCGTGCTCGGCGGCGCTGGTCACGCTGAACTTGCCAAAGCCCAAGGGGCGCACCATCTCGCGCACCTGGCCCAAAAGCTCCAGCTTGAGCGCATCGTCTACCGCGGGCGGTACGAGCACCAGCGGGGCGCCCTGGAACAGGTCGGCACGAGAGTTAGCGTAGCCCGAGAACTGGGTGCCCGCCATGGGGTGCGCGCCCACAAAGTAAAAGCCGTGCTCGCGGGCAAGCTCAAAGGCACGTTCGCACACGATGCCCTTGACGCCCACCGTGTCGATCACCACAGGGCCCATGATGGCGTCGGTGTCGGTGGCGTCGGCGAGCGCCTTGGCGTGCGTCTCGAGCCACTCGATGCATGCCTCGGGGTAGCAAGCCAGGACGATGATGTCGCATTCGCCGAGTGTCTTGTCGTTGAGCTCTCCGGCGACAGTGCCCATGCTGGCGGCCGTCATGACATCGTCATCGGGGTCCCAGGCCAGCACGCGGACGCCCGCCTGGGCATAGCCGCGGGCAAAGCTACCGCCGATGAGGCCAAGGCCGACGATACCGGCGCACTTGGGGCCGCCCTGGTTAACGCGCGCGTTTCTCACCGTACCCATGGGCTACTCCATGGTCTCTTGGCAGACGACCTCGCGGATGGCGCGAATGCGGCGCATGGTGTCGTCGAACTGGTCGGGGGTGAGGGCCTGAGCGCCGTCGGACCATGCGCGGCTGGGCTCGTCGTGGACCTCGATCTCCAGGCCGTTGGCGCCGCAGGCGGTCGCGGCGAGCGCCATGGGCTCAACGTAGCGGGTGTAGCCGGTGGCGTGGCTGGGGTCGGCGACGACGGGCAGGTGCGACAGGTGGTGCAGAACCGGCACGGCGTTGAGGTCGAAGGTATTGCGGGTGCGGGTCTCGAAGGTGCGGATACCGCGCTCGCACAGGATGACGTTGTCGTTGCCCTCGCTCATGATGTACTCGGCTGCCATAAGCAGCTCGTCGATCGTGCCGGACATGCCGCGCTTGAGCAGAATCGGGGTTTGGGTCTTGCCGACCTCCTTGAGCAGGGGGAAGTTCTGGGCGTTGCGGGCGCCGATCTGCATGACGTCAATCTTCTTGTCCAAGAAGACCTGCACGTCGCGTGGATCCATGATCTCGGTGACGATCGGCATGTCGAGCTCGGCAGACGCCTCGCACAGCAGGTCGAGGCCGGCGGGGCCCATGCCCTGGTAGGCGTAGGGGGAGGTGCGGGGCTTGTAGGCACCGCCGCGCAGCATCGTGGCGCCGGCGGCCTTCACGCGGCGTGCGATGCGGATGAGGTTCTCGCCCTCGACGGAGCAGGGACCGGCGATGACCTGGAACTGGTCGCCGCCGATCTTGACGCCGTGACCGCAGTCGATGACGGAGTCCTCGGGGTGGAACTTGCGGTTGGCGCGCTTGAACGGCTCGGAGACGCGCTGCACGCGCTCGACGACATCCATGGACTCGAGCAGGAACGGGTCGATCTTGGTCGTATCGCCCACCAGGCCGATAATCGTCTCATTCTCGCCGCGCGAGACATCGGTCTTCAGGCCCTTTTTCTCAATCCAGCTGACGATATGGCCGACGGCCTCGTCGCTGGCGCTCTGCTTTAAAATTGCAATCATGGTGTGCCTCTCACCTCGATGGATAACTTTTGCAAAAACGGCCCGCATCGCGAGCCGTGTATATATGGTGCATGAGAGTTTATACTATCTGACTCGCTTTTGCCTTCTAAAGTGGGCCGTTGCGCCGCGTCTTCCTAGGAATTGCAAAGCTTTTTCTTTTATTTTGATAGCCCGTGGTGCACTTGGGTATAATGCCAAACGTTGGCCCTATTAGCTCAGGGGATTAGAGCGTCTGCCTCCGGAGCAGAAGGCCGTTGGTTCGAATCCAACATGGGGCACCATCGAACGTAAGACCGTCCGAACCTCGCATGGTCCGGGCGGTTTTTCTTATACCGACGCGACGTGATGGGACGTGGTATGGCAGCAACGGATATCGAGCGCGGACTCTC
>RQBM01000241.1:0-9828 GCA_008668795.1 Collinsella aerofaciens
ACGTTGTCGATCTCGGTCCTGCCCATTACCTTCGTGGTTCCAACGCGCCCGGCTGCCATAGCTGGCGTCGGGGCGGCGCCCATTGCGAGCGCGAGCGCGAGCCCTGCGCCCCCGGCGAGCGCTCTGGCTCCGTTCATGTTCCTGGTGATGTCCATGGTCGTTCCTTTCTATTCGCCGCGGGCCGTCCCCGCGATGATTGGACGAATGCTGGTGAATTGCGTGCGGTGCCGCGTCGGCCGGAAAAGCTAGTTCTCGGCTTGCTCAACCCGCACCTTGACACGTGTCGGATTGCCGTGGCTGTCGAGGGTCTTGGCATCGAGCGCCTGAATCTCGATGTACGCCTCGCCTTCTTTGATGTCGCCGGCGGGGCACGTTTCGATTGTCTTGCCGGTCTCGACCACACCGGATTCGTACATGGTCTCGTCGTTTTGGATGACGCGGAATCGCTGGGGAAATTTATTGTCTTGGACGTTTTGCACGTTGACGCGCAGCTTGCCGTCCTCCTGCAGCTGAGCGACCGGTGCGACCGAAATCGTCATCATGTTGTCGCGGACGATGGCGTCGAGCTCATCTTGGATTTCCTGACGCGTTTTGCCCTCGGCCGTCGTAACCGAAGCGCCCGCCTCGGGTACGGGCTGCGACTGCCAAGCGTATAGTCCTACGGCGACAAGGGCACAGACGATGGCCAAGCAGGCAACGATGAGCTTCTTGCGACGACCCAGGCCTGCAAAGTGGGGTGGCTTCTTCGCGCTCATGCGGCATCCTTGGCGGTATAGATGCGCGCAAAGGTGGACGGGTTCGCTCCAAAGAGCATGTGAAGCATCAGGCGGCGTGAGTAGACAAGCTCGTCGAAGTCGGGAGGGAGCTCGATGTCGTGGATATGCGCGATGTGGTGGGCGAGCGCCGAGAACGACTCGGGGTCGCAGATCACATCGGTGGTGACGTGGTAGACCGCCGTATCGGGGAATGCCTCTTCATCGAAGGGTAAGAGATAAGGGTCGTCGTCGACCTCGATGGCGATGCCGTACTGGGGCCAGTAATATGCCATGGGAACCTCCCTGCTCTTGGGCCAAAACTTCTATCGGCTTTGGCTGTCGATGCCGACCGTATCAGCCGCAACTTGACCAAAAGCTGACCAAATGCTTGACGGATTGACATCCCCGCAGGTAAAGGGCGGTAAAAAATACTTCAACTTTTTTCGAGCGACATTTTTCGATCGCTGGCGGCGGAACGATATGTGTCAAAAGCATCGCCTGCCGAGGAAACTCGGCCGTTCGCCGAATTGCATGCGCGTAAAAAACCTCAATTATGGAGGCGGTCTCGAACACGTCAACGAAACGATGCGGTAACATCTCCCTGCAAACACTGTAGTTAGCTAAAGGGGAGTCTGCATGTCTGCAACCATCAAACCCTTCACCGATGAGTTCGAGGAATACGGTCGCGACGAGTCTCGCTCGTCGGGCGAGGCTTCGAGCATTTCGTTTCCGACATCGGAAGACGAGGTGCGCGCTATCTTGCGGCAGCTCCATGCCGACGGTGTTTCGGTGACTGTCCAGGGTGCCCGAACGGGCCTCGCTGCCGGCGCCGTGCCTCATGGCGGGCATATCCTCAACACCTCGCGCATGAATCGCTACCTTGGTCTTCGCTGCGATGACGAGGGCCGGTTTCTGCTGCGCGTGGAACCGGGCGTCGTACTGTCGGAGCTGCGCAAACAGCTGGTCAAAAAGGCGCTGCCGACAGGCGGCTGGGACCAGGCGTCGCTTCGGACATACGAGGAGTTCCAAGCTGCCCCCGAGCAGTTCTTTCCCACCGACCCCACCGAGGCATCTGCCTGCCTGGGCGGTATGGCGGCGTGCAACGCCTCCGGCGCCCGCAGCTATGCCTATGGCCCCATGCGTCCGCATGTCACGGGCCTTCACGTTGCCCTGGCGGATGGTGACCTGCTCGAGCTTCACCGCGGTGAGGTTTTTGCTCAGGGCCGTCGCCTTTCACTTGTGACGGCGGAAGGACGTTCGCTTGAGCTCGATCTTCCTGACTACACCATGCCCAAGACCAAAAATGCTTCGGGCTATTATGTTGCGGACGATATGGACGCCATCGATCTCTTTATCGGCGCATGTGGCACGCTCGGCGTTATCACCGAGCTCGAGATCGCCCTGCAGCCTGCTTCCGCGGTTGTGTGGGGCGTGAGCTGCTTTTTCGATAGCGAGGACAAGGCCGTTGCCTTTACCGATTCCGTGCGCCCGGTCCTGTCCCACGCGGCTGCTATCGAGTATTTCGATGCGGGCGCCCTGGATATCCTTCGCCGCCAGCGCGAGCAGTCGACTGCTTTTGCCTCGCTGCCGGCACTCGACGATGAGGCAAAGGTCTGCGTCTACGTGGAGCTCGACTGCGACGACGAGGCACAGGCGACCGAGGAGCTGTACCACTTGGGATGGGTTTTGGAGCTTGCGGGCGGCCGCGACGACGCGACATGGGTTGCGCGCACCGAGGTCGATCGCGAGTGCCAGCGGTTCTTCCGCCACGCGGTTCCCGAGAGCGTCAACATGCTCATCGACGAGCGTCGCCGCACGGACCTCACCATTACCAAGCTGGGTTCGGATATGTCGGTGCCCAATGCACGTCTGGCCGATGTCGTCGCCCTCTATCGTCGCACGCTGGCCGAAAGCGGGCTTGAGTCTGCCGCCTGGGGGCATATCGGCAACAACCATCTGCATGTGAATATCCTGCCGCGCGACGCGCAGGATTATCGCGCCGGCGGCGAGCTCTTTGCCCAGTGGGCGGCCGAGATCACGGCCATGGGTGGTGCCGTCTCTGCCGAGCATGGCGTCGGCAAGATCAAGGCGGGCTTCTTGGAGACGATGTACGGCCACGAGGCCATGGTCGAATCGGCTCGACTCAAGCTCCAACTCGACCCTGCTGGACAGCTCGGCCGCGGCAACCTGTTTTCGGAGAAGCTCTTGGATGAACTCGTTCAGAAAGGGGGCGCGTGAAGATGAGCGAATTCCATATGGTGGTGTGCGTCAAGGCGGTGCCGGGAAGCACCGAGGTCAAGATGGACCCCAAGACCAATACGATTGTGCGTGACGGCAAGCAGGCGGTCATCAGCCCGTTCGATGCAAGCGCTCTGGAATGCGCGCTGTCGCTCAAGGATGACTTTATCGGCTTTGGCATGGATGTGCGCGTGACGGTGGTGTCGATGGGCATCCCCGCGACCGAGTCACTGCTGCGCGACTGCATCGCCCGCGGCGCCGATGACGCGCTGTTGCTGACCGATCGCGCCTTTGCGGGTGCCGATACCTTGGCTACCACCTATGCCCTCAAATGTGGCATCGAGGCGCTCGACGAGGACTTTGACCTGCTCATTTGCGGCAAGATGGCAGTTGATGGCGATACGGCCCAGATTGGTCCCGAGCTTGCCGGAGCCTTTGAGATTCCCTGCGTGACCGACGTGAGTTGCGTGCAGGGCGCGGGCTTTACGACCTGCGGCTCGCTGGCGCTTGTCCACGGCTGTGACGCCGGCGAGGAAACGGTGTATCTGGAGATGCCGTGCGCGATGACGACTGCCAAGGAGATTGGCCAGCTGCGCATGCCGAGTATCGCTGGCATTCGCGCGGCCGAGGAAGCGGACGTGCGCGTGGTCGGCGCTGCCGACGTGAACGCCGACCCCTCGCGTTGCGGTCTTGCCGGTTCGCCGACGCAGGTCGTGCGCTCGTTTGTGCCCGACCGCGACCAAACGTGTGAGACTGTTGAGGGCACGGCGTCCGAGCAGGCGGCAAAACTCGCCAAGATTATCGAGGGGATGGCATAGATGAGCGGACTGATTATCGATGGCGAAGCCTGCATTGGCTGCGGTCGCTGCGTTCGCGCCTGCGCCTCGGGCGGTATTGTGGTGGAGGGCGAGCGTCCCAATCGCTGTGCCCGCGTAACCGACGGCTGCATCCTGTGCGGCGGGTGCGTCGACGCCTGCCCCGTCAACGCTATTTCGATCGAGCGCGATGAGACCACCGGTGCGGTAGACCTTGACGCATATCGAGACATTTGGGTCTTCGTGCAAACTGACGAGCACGATGCCGTGGCATCCGTGGCCTTCGAGCTCGTGGGCAAGGGCCGCGAGCTTGCCGATGCGCGCGGCTGTCGCTTGGTGGCGCTGGTCGGCATGGGCCCCGAGGGCTCGCTCGGGGACCTGGAGCATCTGGTTTGCGCCGGTGCGGACGAAGTTCTGGTCTGTCGTGACGAGCGCCTGCGTCAGAACGACGCGGAGGTCTATGCTCGTCTCATCTGCGATTTGGTAGCCGAGCGCAAGCCCGAAGCCATTCTGTACGGTGCGACCGCCTTTGGCCGCGAGTTGGCGCCTGGCGTTGCCGTGCGCCTGCAGACGGGCCTTACGGCCGACTGCACCGTGCTTTCGATGGATACGGAAACGGGCTTGCTGCAGCAGACGCGCCCGGCGTTTGGCGGCAACTTGATGGCCACCATCATTTGCCCCAATCAGCGTCCCCAGATGGCAACGGTGCGTCCCGGTATCTTTGGAGCGCCCGAGTTTGACTACAGCCGCTCTGGCACGATTACCCAGGTATTCCTTGCGGAAGACGCCAAGGCTCGTGTCGAGATTTCGATTCCCGCTGAGGAATGGGGCCAGCAGGCTTCGATTGCCGATGCCGAGCGTCTAGTTGTTGTGGGTCGCGGTATCGGCTCCAAGAAAAACCTACCCTTGATGCGAAAGCTCGCCGAAGCCCTGGGTGCCGAGCTCGGCTGCACACGACCCGTCGTGGAGGCGGGCTGGCTGGAGTATCGCCACCAGATTGGCCAGACGGGCGTGTCGGTTTCACCCAAGCTCCTCGTGAGCATTGGTGTCTCGGGTGCCATCCAGCATCTTGCCGGCATCGGTGGGGCGGAGTGCATTATCGCCATCAATGAGGACCCGGATGCCCCCATCTTTGGCGCCGCCCAGTACAAGGTCGTCGGCGACGCCGTCGAGGTCGTTGAGGAGCTCCTGGCCCAGCTCGAGCGCTAGGCGCCGGCTAGCCAGGCTCGCATCTCTTTCTTTAGGCGCTCCCAGGTCGCCTGCGTGGCGGGATCGGTAAAGGGGCGCACAATGCCAAAGGGCGCGTCGAGCAGGCGGTAGATATCGCCCTGCTCGCGCGCCAGCGCGCGGCTTGCGGGGTAGACGAGCTCAAACATAAAGCAGATGAGCCCCACCAAGTAGTCGGCCGGCTCATCGCGTTCGTCGCGTGCGACGCAGCGGTGTTCGGCAAAGGCGACAAGCGCCGGTGCCGAGAAGTGGCTGGCGAGAAATGTATCCTCATCAACCTTGAGGATGGTGTCGACGGTGCTGTCGGCGATGGTGCGCATAATGTCGATCTTGTCGCCATCGCGCACGATATCGCAGAAGCGCCGTGTGCGTGTGTCGAGCTGTGCAGGTAGGCGGAAATCGCTGTGATAGGCAATGCTTGCGCGGATGAGCTCGTCATGTGCATCGGTTTCGATAAAGTCACGGATGTTTGTCGTGGCGGGTGCGTCGGCGGGATGTTTGCCAAAGAGGACCTCGACGCCGAGCGCCGCATGGCTCATGCTCTCGGCGTCCTTAAAGGTGTCCCAGCGTCGCAGCTGTTCAAAGCGGCCCATATCGTGTAGCAGGCCGCAAAGCCATGCCAGGTCAATATCCTCTGGCACCCAGCCCTGTTCGCGTGCCACGGCGTCGCATGTCTCGGCCACATGATAGGTATGTTCGATCTTGAGGGCGATACGCGGGTTGGCGGCATCGTAGGCATCGGTATAGGTTTTAAAGGCCTCGGACGCCCGAGCTCGATCGATAGCTGTCATAATGACTTCCTTACAGATACGTCTTTCGATCCGGTGGCAATTGTAGGCGAACTTTATTGCCGCAGGTTGATATTTCTGCTGCGTCTCGGGCATCGTGTTCTATATCGTTTTGAGCCTCATATAAGAGCGGGGCACGTTTGGCGTCCCGGCCTAACGAATCGAATTTCTCACTGAGCTGGTCTGCTTCTTCTGGTACCATGATCAAACTTTACTGTAGCAAAGTATGACGTGGTCTTTTGTTCCGCGTCAGCGGAAATGGGGGTTTCATGGCACAGGGAGCGACCGCCAACGAGCAAAAGAAATTCAAAGTCCCGCGTATCCCGGGCGACATCATGATCTATCCCATGATCGTTGGCCTTTTGCTCAACACTTTCTGTCCGCAGGTCTTTGAGATCGGCGGCTTCTTTACGGCTGCCTGCCGCGGCGGTTCCAATACCATCGTCGCCGCGATCCTGCTGTTTGTGGGCGCCGGCATCAGCTTTAAGTCCACGCCGGGTGCCATCAAGACCGGCATCGTCGTGCTGATTCCTAAGCTTGTGGTGGCAGCCGCGCTGGGTCTGGGCGTTGCGTATTTCTTTAACGACAACCTTTTGGGCCTGAGTTCGGTTTCCATCATCGGCGGCATTACGTTTTGCAACATGGCGCTCTACACGGGCATCATGGGCGAGTTCGGCGACGAATCCGAGCAGGGCGCCGTGGGTATTCTGTTCTTTACGGCCGGTCCCGCCGTCACCATGATCATCCTGGGCGTTTCGGGTCTCGCCAACATCCCTGTCGGTACCATCATCGGCTCCATTTTGCCGCTCGTTATCGGCATGGTTCTGGGCAACCTCTTCCCGTTCATCAAGAACCTGCTGGTTCCCGGCGCCAATCCCGCGATCGCCGTCATCGGATTTCAGCTCGGTGCGTCCATGAGCCTGTCGAGCTTTATCACCGGCGGTATTTCCGGCATCTTGCTGGGCCTTGTCACGCTGTTTATCGTCGGTCCCATCACCTTTGCGTTCGAGCGCCTGTGCGGTGGTAACGGCAAAGCTGCCGTGGCTTGTTCCACCATCGCCGGCACGGCTATGACCACGCCGGTTGCTCTTGCCGAGGTCGCGCCGCGCTACGCCGAGCTTGCACCCACTGCGTACGCCCAGATCGCCACCGCCGTTATCATCACGGCAATCATGGCTCCGATTCTGACCGGTTGGGTCGACAAGAAGTTCTGTCAGGGCAAGGAAGACCTGTCGCCTGCTGGCGTCGAAGCTATCGAGGAGGCTGTCGCAACCGATATCGACGGTGAGTAACGTCCGTTACCGATAATTGATTCCGGCGTGCAACTCGCGCCGTCAGAGCGCCCGAACGAGAGCTGTCTTGCAGCAACGTTCGGGCGCTCTGCTATTATTCCCCTTACCCCTGCGGAGTAAGGGGCGTTTATTGCCCAGACACGAATCGGGCGATTCTGACCACTTGGATATTGAGGGGATGGCGTCTAGTGGTTAAGGCACTCAAGATCGAGATATTCCTGCTATGCATGATTGTTCTTATCGGGCTTGCCGCGCGAAGTCGCCACTCCTTGTTCTCGAGTACCCAACAGTTATTGTTTAGTACGCTCGGCTACACCTCTGCCGCGTACATGTTATTCGATATAATCTGGACGCTTTCGGACGGTGTGGGCGGCACGCTGGGCATTGCTGCCAACTGGATTTCCAACGCGGTTTCGTTTTCGCTCTTTGCCGCCGCGTGCCTCATTTGGTTTATCTATTCCGAGACGGTGCAGGGTTCTCGCCTTTTGACCGCGCGCTATAGGATGGCGTTTGTAACGCTGCCTGCGGTGCTGGTAGTCGTACTGGCGTTTACTAGCTACTGGACGCATGCCCTGTTCTATATCGATGCGCAGGGCGCGTATCGTCGCGGTTTTGTCTATATGATCCAGCCCATCGTCAGCTACTGCTACGTTATATATACGTCCCTGCATGCGTTTATACAATCTTGCAAGGTCGAGAGCCTACAAAAGAAGGCCATCTATCAAACCTTGGCATTTTTCGCCATTCCGGCCTTGGTGGCCGGTGTCTTTCAGGTCTTTTATTCGGGTCCCTGCCTTAGTGTCGGCATCATGTTAAGTATGTTGCAGCTCTACATTGTTTGTCAGGAGCAACTGATCTCGACCGACCCGTTGACTGGCCTTAACAATCGCAACCGTTTTGAGACCTATATGCTGTCGCTCTTTTCAAATGTGGACCAGGCCGATGATGTGTATCTGCTTATGATGGACGCCGACGGCTTTAAGCAGATTAACGATCAGTATGGACATGTGGAGGGCGACCATGCTCTTCAGGTTGTTTCCGCAGTGCTCAAGGACGCCTGTTCGCCGTCCGGCGGCTTTATTGCGCGCTATGGCGGTGATGAGTTCGTCGTACTGCAAAAGGGGGCGACGGAGCACGACATTATCCGCCTGTGTTCGGCGATCAATAGCGAGCTCTCGCGCGCCGAGACACCCTATTCGCTTCGAATGTCTATTGGCTACGCGCGCTACGGCGATGGGATCAACACGTGGCAAGAGCTTCTGCGCGCTGCCGATGCGGAGCTCTATCGCATCAAGGACGCCAAAAAGAAATCCGGCATCCAGGTTCGCTAGAAAAAAGGGGCGCACGACCGTTGCGATGGTCATGCGCCCCTTTTGCGTTTGTAGGGGCCACCGGCCATAATGCCTAGGCGCGTTGCGGCAAGACGGGCGTCTGCCACCGCGCTCGGTACGAAATCAACGAGAACCAGCGCACCCCATTAAGCTAAAGTGTGTGAACACCCTCCCTAAAAAGGTGAGCTCGCTAGGCTTTTTTGGGTTTGTTGACGATGATGATGCCGCCGCAGACCAACAGCAGGGCAACGATGACGGTAACGGGGCTCGTGCCAGCGCCCTCGCCGAGCAGCAGCGCGCTCAGCAGCACACCAAAGACGGGGTTCATAAACCCAAAAACCGAGACTCGGCTGACGGGGTTGACGGCAAGCAGGCGCGACCACAGCGAGTAGGCGACCGCGGAGATAAGCGCCATGTAGATG
This sequence comes from Collinsella aerofaciens, assembly GCA_008668795.1. Taxonomy (GTDB): domain Bacteria; phylum Actinomycetota; class Coriobacteriia; order Coriobacteriales; family Coriobacteriaceae; genus Collinsella; species Collinsella aerofaciens_AS. The sequence continues at coordinate 8,869 of RQBM01000241.1, forward strand.
ATGAGCGCGATGGCGGGGGCAATCGCCGTGGGGGAGAGCGCGCCACCCATCATAAAGCCGATGGCGGTGAGGACCAGGCCGCCGACCAAGAACTGCCACCCGGCAAGCAAGACGCCGTCGTGCTCGCGCGAGAAGATGCCGATCAGGCAGGTCGAAAGGGCACCCGCGACGGTGGAGGCCAGGATAAAGCCCTCGCCGTCGAGCGTAAAGCCAAAGGTGCCGTCCGCGCCCGAAAGGTTGACGAGCGCGACACCGGCAAAGCCCAGTACGCAGCCGAGCACCTTGGCCGCATCGAGCTTTTCGGTGCGAAACGCCAGGGCGGCAAAGAGAATAGCCAAGAAGTTGGCGCTAGCCTCGATGATGGAGCTCGACATAGCGCTTGCACGGGAGAGACCAAGGTAGAAAAAGAAGTACTGGCCGATGGTCTGGAAGAGCGACAAGATGCAGATGGGCTTGATATCGCGCGCTTGCGGAACGAGCGGTCGGCGCTGGGCCACGCTCATGCCAACAATGACTAGCATGCCGGCAAGGGTGAAGCGCAGACCCGCGAAGAGCAGCTGCGAGGCGCTGTCGTGCGCGGGAATGCCAAAGAGGCCGTAGCCGATCTTGATGCAGGGGAAGGCGGAGCCCCAGAGCGCGCAGCAAACGAGACAGCCCAGGATGAGTCCGGGCAGGGTGGCGAGATACGGCTTGCGGCTTTCCATGATGTCCTTCCTGTATGCGCGAAGCAAAAAAGAACCCGCCACCGGGGGTGCCGGTGGCGGGCGTTGTTACCCGAGGGGATTGTACCCGATGGGAAAGCTTTAAGCGAAGTAGGCTACGCCGCTCTCAAAGATCGGCATGAACTTATCGCCGGGGACATGCTCGGGCACGTTGCGGTACAGGTTGTCGCCGCGACGCTCGGCATGGCCCATCTTGCCCAGGACGCGGCCGTCGGGGCTCGTGATGCCCTCGATGGCG
>RQBM01000078.1:0-3648 GCA_008668795.1 Collinsella aerofaciens
CCAACCGCAGTTCATCATCTCGCTGTTGAACACCATCGCACCGTCGCCATGGGCGGGGACGACGATCATGCCACCGTCGCCGTGGTGACGGGCCACACCGTCCAGCGCGGCCTTCGCAGCCTCGACCGGATCTTCCTTGGCATACAGCACACGGTCGGAAACCTGGTGTGCGGCGACTTCCTTGACGAACGCCTCACCGATGCCGGTGCAGGAGATCGCAACGGAATCGTTGTTGGCGTAGGTGCCGCAACCCGGCAGTGGCGAATCGCCAACACGGCCCGGCATCTGGTTGGTGATGCCGCCAGTGGAGGTGCCGGCTGCGATATTGCCGGACGCGTCACGTGCGACGGCGCCGATGGTGCCATGCTTCTCCCATTCGTCGCCATTGGACTGCGCCTCACGCAGGGATTCCTGACGGGCCGGGGTGATGAAGTACTCGCTGTCGCACAGTTCGATGCCCCACTCCTTGAGCAGGTTATCGCCCGGCTTGGCGAACATGACGTGCTTGGTCTTCTCCTTGATGGCGCGCGCCACATTGATCGGGTTCTTGGACGTGGTCAGACCGCATGCGGAGCCGACTTCGCCGTCAACGCCGGTCATCAGGCAGGAATCCATGGACACGATGCCTTCGCTCGTCAACGCGGCACCACGGCCAGCATTGAATTCGGGAGCATCCTCCATGACACGAATGGCCGCGCAGACGGCATCTTCGGCCGGAGCGCCCTGTTCCAGCAGCGCATAGCCGGCTTCAAGGGCCCTGTTCAGATCCTGCTCCACCTGGGCGCGACGTTCCGGCGTGTCCTTCTTGCCGCGATTGCCAGCGCCTGCGTGGATCACCAGAAGGATTCCATCCGGATCAGCCTGGGCAACCCGGACCGTCGACTGCGGCAATGCTGCTTCGTTTGTTGACATCTTCTCTCCTTCAGATATCTCGCTTATGTTTGACATTCGCAGATATCTTACGCCGGTGGCGGCAACGAAGCGCCCGACATGTGCAAAAGCGATGCCGTCGCGCCGTTACGCAATCAAAAACATATCGAAGCGCGACTGCGTCCTTTCTTGCGTTTCATACTTTTGCAAATCGTAATCTCGTATTTCATGGTGCTCCTCCGTTGGTAGTGCCAGTATGTGTCAAGCGCATCGTTCCCCGGACAAAATCACGTTCTTAAGCAAAGCCACGCTTGTAAATCGGAAACACAAGTCGTTGTGGCCCCTACGGATTCATGTATATCGAAATGGCTGAAATTATTATCCATCGCAAAAACTCTCGTAAGCAACACCTATCGAGATAAATGTAGCTTATTTTAACGTTAGCTACACTTATGCGGATAAATGTAGCTAACGTACATGCGATGCGACTGATAGATTGGCAAATACAATCATCCCCGCATGTGCGGGGAACACTTGAAACGCTGGCGCAGCTTGTTTTCGAGCGCGGGATCATCCCCGCATGCGCGAGGGACACCTGTCGAGTGGCTGGTAGTCCTGCATGTCGTGGGGATCATCTCCGCATGTGCGGGGAACACGCGAACGTCTGCGTTTTCATGACATATCTGCAACAAAATCTATTAGCTTATCCTGAACACTTATCCATGCTTCAGAATCCAATCCAACATTGGTTTTCCTGTTTTTCTCTTCATCAATTTTGCTTTTGTCTGGCGGGGTGCCATGATGCCCTCCGACCACGCAGGCATACTGCGTGCAGCTTTTCTCCCCCAACCTCGGACTCGCAGGAGATATCCCTCAAGAATAATCTCTCCTGCGATGGGATGTGTGGGATGATCGGTATCTCGCAAGCCAGCTGCGTCTGTTCAATAGAAGTTAGGCCGATGGGGGCGGCGCCGTTTTGTTGGACTGCTTCAATTTGACAAAACACAGAGGACCGCGGGGCCCTGCTGCCCCTGCCTATATTTAGGCAAGTCGGCGTTTCGTAACCAATCACAAAACGCCGACTTGACTAAATACATAAATATAGCTAACGCGCGTGTGATACAACGAATATTTGAGTTGGAACGCGAGCTTTGTCAGCATCTCGTTTTGCCGATAACTACAAACGCGTCCGTATAATTGGACATTAAACGGCACGAGCCAGGCACTTGCGCATCAATAAACAGAGGACATAATCATGCAAAGAGATTTAGCACTGGTCAAGCCAACGCGAAAATACGCGAGCCAAGTGATGCATTACAAGCAGGAGATGCTTGCAAACAACGACAGTCTCGATGGATGCGCCGGTCTCGAAGACACGGATTCTTTTGATGAATGGATCGATTTCGATAATCGATTGAAAAAGAAATACGGCGAAGGCTATGTGCCGTCGGAAGTATTTTTAGCTATTCGGAAGGCGGATGACAAGCTCGTCGGCATCATTGATTTCAGACGTCCGCTATCCCCTTTTCTGCTGCAATACGGAGGAAATATTGGGTATAGCATTTTGCCATCGGAACGTCAAAAAGGGTATGCCAAAGCGATGCTCGCCTTACTCCTGCCCATCTGCAAAGAGCAGGGCGAGCAACGTGTTCTACTTACCTGTCACAAGAGCAATGAAGCATCAAGACGGACGATTATCAGCAATGGTGGAAAGATGGAGAATGAAATCGTGAACGGTACGGGACGGAACGAAGACAGTATCATCCAGCGATTTTGGATAGACCTCTGAATATTGGCTTTAATCTAAAAAACTGGAGACGGTTGCGCTTCTTCGCCCATAGCTCCTCAATGAAATCCCGAGTTTGAATACTCAGGAATCTTTGGTTCGGCACTTCGCTTGGCATGTCGCCGGGTCCTCAATGAAGTCCTGAGCTTGAATGCTCAGGAATGTGAGCGTATGACTCAGGAAATGGTTCATTCCTCCGTCCTCAATGAAGTCCTGAGCTTGAATGCTCAGGAATTCGCCCCTGCTCGGCATCCAGCCCAGGACACGTTTTCCTCAATTAAGTCCTGAGCTTGAATGCTCAGGAATTCTCTTCTCAGGATGAAGCAGGTAGTAGTTGCGTTCTCCTCAATGAAGTCCTGAGCTTGAATGCTCAGGAATGATCGCGTAATCGCCCTTGTCACGGCCAAACCGGTCTCCTCAATGAAGTCCTGAGCTTGAATGCTCAGGAATGACATGATTAACATGCATATCGACTTAGGGCTACCGTCCTCAATGAAGTCCTGAGCTTGAATGCTCAGGAATTCCGCTTGTTTATGCGCTCTAGGCATGTTCACCACCTCCTCAATGAAGTCCTGAGCTTGAATGCTCAGGAATCGGGAAGCCAATCGACATGTCGACAAAGCTCTTAAGATCCTCAATGAAGTCCTGAGCTTGAATGCTCAGGAATATCTGACTCTCGAATTCTCCGCCATCGGGGAATTCCATCCTCAATGAAGTCCTGAGCTTGAATGCTCAGGAATTGCTCAAAGGCCTCGACGCCGGCAGGAGGGCCCGTTCCTCAATGAAGTCCTGAGCTTGAATGCTCAGGAATCTCGAATCTCGCGAAAACCGCCGACAAACAGTTGGTCATCCTCTCTTCGGTATTTTACATTCGTATTGAGCTTCCACACGCCGAATTCCTGAGCATTCAAGCTCAGGACTTCATTGAGGACGGTAGCCCTAAGTCGATATGCATGTTAATCATGTCATTCCTGAGCATTCAAGCTCAGGAC
>RQBM01000076.1:0-11829 GCA_008668795.1 Collinsella aerofaciens
CCCACAACGGGAGTCAATACCCATCGCATTTGGATGATGGAGAGTTTCCTCAAGGAAATCGAGACCTATGGTCGTCGCTTCACGGTACACGAGTATCACGAGATGCTCAGGACCGTTGAGAGCTCAAAGCCCGATTACTCTCCCTGGCAACAGGGCCTTGCGGCAGCCTGTGCTTGCGGCGCCTTCGTCTTTTTGCTCGGCGGCGGCCCTATCGAGATGGCCTGCGCGTTTGTGGGCGCGGGTGTCGGCAACTTTGCCCGCTCCCATATTCTCAAGCAAGGCCTTGGTCAGTTCAGCGCGCTGACGACCGGCGTTGCGCTCGCTTGCGTTTCGTATCTGCTGGCATTGCTCGGCCTTGGCCAGGTCATACCGGGGGCAATGTCGCACCAAGAAGGCTATATCGGCGCCATGCTCTTTGTGATTCCCGGCTTTCCGCTCATTACGGCAGGCCTCGACATCGCCAAGCTCGACATGCGAAGCGGTATCGAGCGCCTTTCATATGCCGTATCGATTATTGTGATGGCGACGCTCGTAGGTTGGATGGTTGCCGAGTGTGTTGGCCTGGCGCCGGACGACTTTGCCCCACTGGGCCTTTCGCCGCTTGCCCTTACGCTCCTACGCGTGGTGATGAGCTTCGTTGGCGTATTCGGCTTCTCGGTGATGTTCAACAGCCCGGTAAAGATGGCCGCGGCAGCTGGGTTGATCGGCGCCGTGTCCAATACCCTGCGTCTGACCCTTGTCGATGCGCCGACGATGATTCCCTTCCTGGGCCTCAGCACGGGAATGCCTCCCGAGGCAGCAGCGTTTATCGGCGCGCTGGTATCGGGTCTGCTGGCAAGCTTGGCCGAAGTCAAGCTCACCTACCCGCGCATCGCCCTCACGGTGCCTTCGATTGTCATTATGGTGCCCGGTCTGTATCTCTATCGCTCTATGTATTACATGTGCACCTTCGACACGGTCAACATGCTCGGCTGGTTTGTGCGCGCAGTGCTCATCGTGGCGTTTCTGCCCGTTGGCTTGGGCGTGGCGAGAACTCTCACCGACCCTCGCTGGCGCCACACCAGCTAATTGGTGCAAGGGGGACAGGTTACTTTGCACCAAATGAGTTGCGGTGAAATAGGGACTGAATTGTTGCTTAAAGGGTCAAAACAGTCCGTATTCCACCGCAACTTATGGGGTCGGGGGTTTTGGTGCCCTGCATCTCCACAAACTCAACGCTTACGAAGCGCGCGCCGTTCGTGTTAGGGTGGTTCCACCACATAAGTAGTCGCAGACGCGCGTAACACGGGCGGGCGAGATGAAGTCCCAACAGCTCCATCTTGCCCGCCCGTTTTTGTTGCGTGGTGTAGCGGCGTAACACAGAAAGGACCATGCCCTTTATGCCTATCAACAAACGAGAGAGCCTGCTGTTCACCTTTATCATGTGCTTTTGCATGGTGCTCTGGATGAGCAACTACAACGTCGTCCTGCAGCATGGGGCCATCAACGGCGAGGTTGTTGCCGCCGCGTGGCTCGGCTTCCCCGTTGCCTACGTTTTCGCCATGTGCTGCGACTGGTTTGTTGCCAGCCCCCTTGCCAAGGGTTTTGCTTTTAAATTCCTGGTCACGCCGGGCAAGAGCTCGCCGCTTGCCATGACGCTTGCCGTCAGCTCCTGCATGGTCGTTCCCATGGTCATCATCATGTCGCTCTACGGCGCATGCGAAGGCCTGTTCCATATGCCTGGAGGCCCGCTTGCCAATTTGCAGGCGCTGCCGATGATGCGGCTCGTCAACATTCCGCGCAACTTTATCATGGCCCTGCCCTGGAACCTGCTGGTGGCTGGTCCGGTTGCTCGCTTTGTCTTCCGCCGCGCCTTCCCTGTGGGGACGGTTTTCGAGGAGGAGCATGCCGAGCTCTTGGAGCAGGCTATGGCTCCTGAGTGCGAGTAGCTCGCTTAGGGATCTGCTGAGCGCGGGCGACTTGCTTGGTTGGAGCCCTAAGCGTGGATAGCTCTCTCGGCGACATCGCGGGCGTGAGCGGTGCGCATGACCGGAGGGCCCGTGCTGCTCCGTTGCCCGACGTGCTAGCGCGCAGAACAATCTGTTGGTGCATTCGGCGGCTGCTGAAGCGTTTCGGCAGCCGCTTTTTATACGGAGTTTAAATACAACAGTCTGTTGTATTACGTAGAGTGGTAAATCTCTAGCAGGAAAAATGCGAGAGACGGAGCATTATGGCGTTGCTAGTAGGACTGGACGTAGGGTCGACGACGACCAAAGTTTACGCGATGCACGAGGATATGACCGAGGCGTGGTGGGGATATCGCCGCCACGGGGCGTGTCAGACAGCGAGCGTGCGCGCCATGCTCGGCGAGCTCGCCGAGCGCTTTCCCCATGAGTCGCTGCGCGTTGCGGTGACCGGCTCGGGTGCGCGCGATATCGCGACCGCGCTGGGCGCCTCGTACGTTCAGGAGGTGGTCGCCAACGCGCTCGCGATCAGCAGGTTCTATCCGCAGACGCGCTGCGCCATCGAGCTGGGCGGCCAAGACGCCAAGATGATCTTCTTCCGCACCAACGATAAGGGAGACATCGAGGTTGCCGACATGCGCATGAACGGCTCGTGCGCAGGCGGTACCGGTGCATTTATCGACGAGATGGCAAAGCTCATGGGGGTCGGCACCGAATCGGGCGAGTTCGAGCAGCTCGCAAGCCGGGGAACGACCGTCCACGAGGTCTCGGGCCGCTGCGGCGTGTACGCAAAGACCGATATCCAGCCGCTGCTCAACGAGGGCATTCCTACCACCGACCTGGCGCTTTCGGCGCTTCACGCGGTCGCCCGCCAAACGATTGGCGGTCTGGCCCAGGGTATCGACATCGAGCCGCCGGTAATCTTCGAGGGCGGTACGCTCGCCTACAACCCCACGCTGGTCCGCGTGTTCCGGGAGCAACTGAATCTATCGGACGATCAGGTTATCGTCCCGCGCGATCCGCAGATCATGGTCACGCGCGGTGCCGCCCTGTCGCTGACCGACATGTTCGCATCGTCCCAACCGATCGACCTTCCCGACGCTTTTGTCCGGCTGGATAAGCTCGAGACGGTCGCGCCCGCAAGCGGGGAGGGACGTCTTGCCCAGCCCTTTTTTGCCACACCTGCCGAGCAGGCGGATTTTACGGCACGCCATGGCAAAGAGACGCCGGCAAAGGGTCCGGATGCGTATGCGCCCGGAGAGACGGTGCGTGTGGCGCTCGGTATCGATTCGGGGAGCACGACGACCAAGTTCGCCCTGGTCGATGAGGCGGGTGAGCTTGTCGATTCGTTCTACGCGTCTAATAACGGCAGACCGCTCGACGTCGCCCAACAGGGTCTTGTCAGCTTGAAGAACCGCTGGGAGACAGCGGGAGTCACGCTTGCGATCGATGCCGTGGGCACCACGGGATACGGCGAGGAGCTTTTCGCGCGCGCGTTCCACGCCGACTACCATACGGTCGAGACGGTCGCGCACGCCCGCGCCGCGTGCGCATGCGTTCCCGATGCGACCTTCGTGCTCGACATCGGCGGACAGGATATGAAGGCCATCTGGCTCAACCACGGCGTGCTGACCGATATCGTCGTCAACGAGGCGTGCTCTGCGGGCTGCGGCTCGTTCCTCGAGGGTTTTGCCAAAAACCTCGGAATAGCCGTTGAGGATATCGCGACCGAGGCATTTTCGTCCAAAGCCCCCGCCGTTCTCGGCAGCCGCTGCACGGTGTTCATGAACAGCAGCGTCGTTTCCGAGCAGCGGCGCGGTAAGGGTCCGGGCGACATCATGGCCGGTCTCTGCCGTTCGATTATCGAGAACGTGTTCACCAAGGTCATTCGCGTTTCAAATCTCAACCGTCTGGGCGACAAAGTCGTCGTCCAGGGCGGCACGTTCCGAAACGACGCGGTGCTGCGCGCATTCGAGCAGTATCTGGGCAAACCCGTCACGCGTGCGCCCCACCCGGGGCTGATGGGCGCTATCGGTATCGCCCTGCTCGCGCGCGAGGAATGCCGCAAGGGCGACGCCGGCACGTCGTTTATCGGGCTCGATGCCGTGGAGCGCTTCGAGCATCGCGAGTTCGGCGGCGTTACCTGCCGTCGGTGCAACAACCGCTGCCAGCGCGCGGTCGTGGCATTTGGCGACGGCTCGCTTTACGTCACGGGCAATCGCTGCCCGCGCGGCGGCGCCATCTCATGGGATGAGCTCGTGCGCGAGGTTCCCGCGGCGGAGGAGCTGCGTCCGCAGGGTGCTTGCGAGGCACAGGCACCCGGCACGGGGCGCGACCGGACCGCGGCTGCCCCCAATCTCTTTGTCGACCGCGAGAAGCTGCTGTTCGAGTCGTACCCCACGGTTCCCGTCAGCGGGGGGCGCGATGTCACGATCGGCATTCCCCGTGTGCTCGAGTTCTGGGACACCATGCCGTTCTGGTCGACGTTCTTCAGCACGCTCGGCTTTAAGGTGCGCGTCTCGGGACGCAGCACCAAGGCGATGTACGAGCGCGGTCTGGCGCACGTCACATCCGACACCGTGTGCTTCCCGGCCAAGCTCGTCCACGGGCACATCCGCAATCTCGTCGACGCCGGCGTCGACCGCATCTTCATGCCCATCATCACGACGGTGCCCACCGAAAACACCGCCTCTACCAGCGAGTGGATGTGCGCCGTCGTAAAGGGATACCCCTACGTGATGCGCAATTCCGATAACCCGGAGGAGCGTTTCGGCGTTCCGTTCGATACGCCGCTGTTCCACTGGTACGACGAGGGCGACCGAAACCGCCAGCTCAAGGCGTGGTGCAAGGAGACCTTCGATATCGATGCCGACCTGGTTGCCAAGGCGACCGAGCAGGCGGACCGCGCGCAGGAGACGTTTGAGAACCAGCTGCAGCTGCGCGGCAGGCAGGTGCTCGAGAACGTGCACGAGGACGGCGGCTACGCGGTGGTGATCGCTTCGCGCCCGTACCACAACGACCCGCTGGTCAACCACGGGCTGCCCAAGCTCTTCTCTGAGCGCGGCATCCCCGTGCTGACGCCCGATGCGGTGCCGGGGGTCTGCAACGTCGATCTTTCCAACAGCCGCATCGACATCGTGAACAACTACCATGCGCGCATGCTGTCGTGCGCGGTCATCGTCGCATCGACGCCCGAGCTCGAGCTCGTGCAGATGGGCAGCTTCGGCTGCGGCCACGATGCGTATCTCACCGACGAGATCGCGCGCATGATGGGCGAGATGGGCTCCAAGGTTCCGATGATGATCAAGCTCGATGAGAGCGACGTCGCCGGTCCCATGGGCATTCGCGTGCGTTCGTTTATCGAGTCGGTCAACCGTCGTCGCGCGGAGGAGCGTGCCGAGGGCGCCCGGGTGCACGCGGTCCATCCGCTCGACGACCCGTATAAGGTCAAGTACACCAAGCGCGACCGGCACGACAAGATCGCGCTGGTCCCCAACACCTCCCATGCGTTCTGCAGGCTCATGACCGCGGCGATGCGCAATCAGGGCGTGCGCGCCGAGGCCCTTGATATCGGGCGCGAGGATGCCATCCGCCTGGGCAAACGCTATGTGCACAACGACATCTGCTTCCCCGCGCAAATCGTGATCGGCGAGGCGCTCGCGGCACTCGAGAGCGGTAAGTACGACCCGCACGACGTCGCCGTGGTGACTGGCAAGTATATCGGCGACTGCCGCCTGACGCACTACATGCCCCTGCTGCGCCGCGCGCTCGACGACGCGGGATACGACTATGTCCCGGTGCTCACCAACGACGACGTCGATGCCCACAATGCGCATCCGGGCTTCAAGCTCGGCCTTGGCCCGAGCATCCAGATCGCCTACGGTCTTCCCATGATCGATGCCCTCGAGGCCATGCTTAGGCGCATCCGTCCCTACGAGCTCGAGAAGGGCGCGGCGGACGCTGCGTTCGACCGCGCGCTCGATGAGGTTATCGAGGGCATGGAGCGCTCCGGGCTGAGAGGCCAGGCGACGGGCTTCAAACGCGCGCTTGCGATCATGGACGCCGTTCCGTACGACCGCTCGAACCCGCATCCGACCGTTCTCATCGTGGGCGAGTACCTGCTCAATTTCCATCTCGGCGCCAACCACGAGATCGAGCGCTACCTCGAGGACAACGGGCTCGAGGTCATCGAGGCGCGCATGACCGACGTGATCCGCAAGACCTATTTCTACAAGCATGCGCAGTCGCGCGAGTTCCACGTCGACCTGTCGCTGCCCGAAAAGGCCTGGTACGCCACGGCGGACAACCTGTTCGAGCTCGCGCACGACCGTTGCGACCGCCTGGGCGCGGCGAGCCCGCTCTACGAGCCGCCGACGCGCATGCCCGAGCTCGTGCGCGCGAGCGATAAGATCCTGCACCATACGTTCGATGCGGGCGAGGGCGTGCTGATTCCGGCGGAGATCCTCGAGCACGCCAAGCGCGGCTGCCGCAACTTCGTGATCCTGCAGCCGTTCGGGTGTCTGCCCAACCATGTCGTGGGGCGCGGGCTCATCCATGCGCTCAAGGAGCAGTATCCCACGGCGCAGTTCCTGCCGCTCGACTACGATCCCGACGTGAGCTTCGCCAACGTGGAGAACCGTCTTCAGATGCTCATCATGAACGCCAAGGCGCAGGGGTGCGGTGAGGCGCATGGCGAGACCGCGTAAGGACGCCGATGCGCCCGATGCACGCACCCGTATCATCGAGGCGTTTTGGGAGCTCATCGAGAACAACAGCATCTTCGAGCTGTCGGTTGGCGAGGTGACCCGCGCCGCCCAGTGCAATCGCGGAACGTTTTACTACTATTTTCACGATTTCGATGAACTCGTCGCCATCGCCATAGCCCAGCTGCTGCAGGATAACGAGCTCATCACCGATGCCCTCTGGCATTTTTCGAGCGAGGGCGACCTTTCGGCGTTCGACCGGCGCGGCGTCCGCTGCCTGCTGCGGCGCATCGTCATCACCATGAGGGCGGGTGCCGCCGAGCAGGTCGTGCAGGGCATCCATACGATCATCATCGACCGCGTGAGAGAGATCGTCCACCCCGACGGAGAAGAGCTCAAGGCAGATTCGAGCTTTGCGGTGGGCTTTCTGGTCTCGGGCATCATGGGCTTTGTGATGGCGGTCGGCTTTGCCCGGGAGGGCGGCGAGGAGATAGACCTCGAGCAGCTGGGGGACAGCGCGTGCGCGTACCTGAGGGCGGTCGCCATGCAGACGGTGGAAACGGTCGCGCAAGTCGAGGGCGTCGATACATCCGAGCTGCTCGAACGCGTCTCCAAGGAGGCCGATGCCTATCGCGCATCGCGTGCGACGAGTCCCGACGTGGTGAAAGACGCCTAGGGTTTCTCTTGCGGGGCGCCTGTCGCGCATCGCGCGGTGAGTCCCGCGATGCGGTCATAACCTGCATTCATGTGAGCCGGGTTTATAGATATTCCTCCAGCTGTTAACATAGACAACCTGTGGGTAAAGAGACAAAAGCGCCGCCGACGGGCGGGCGTTTTGATTGCGATGAACTCATGTAAGGAAACGAGCATGTTAGATAGATTTACCGATCGCGCGCGTAAGGTCATGTCCATGGCCAAGCAAGAGGCGCTTGATCTTCATTCAAATAAGGTGGGCACCGAGCACCTGCTGCTCGCGCTTGCCAAGGAGGACGAGGGCATTGCCGCCGAGGCACTGCGTTCGCTCGACATCTCCTACGATGACATCATGGATACTCTCAAAGAGGTCCAGACCACGGTTCCCGAGCCCAGCGAGGAGACCGAGGCGGCCAAGCTCGCCTTTACGCCGCTCGTCATTAGCGTGATGGAGCGTTCGTTCCGCGTGGCGCGTGAGAACAACCAGACCTACGTGTCGACCGAGCACTTGCTGATCGGCATCGTCGAAGAGGGCAACGGCATGGCCATGGACATCCTCATGCGCCTGGGTGTGTCGTCCGCCTCCATCAAAAAGGCTATCGAGAAACTCACCGCCAAGGACCAGGACAAGAAGCGTCCGCTCGCCGGCGCCGGTGCCGGTCGTCCCGGTGCGGGCCTGCCGTTCTTTAGCGGCTCGGATGCCTCTCAGCAAAAGGGGAGTGGCACCGATACGCTTAAGCAGTTCGCGACCAACCTCACACAGAAGGCGCGCGACGGCGAGCTCGACCCTGTAATTGGTCGCGAAAAGGAAGTCCAGCGTATGATGGAAATTCTTTCGCGCCGCACCAAGAACAACCCGCTCATTCTGGGCGACCCCGGCGTGGGCAAGACGGCCATCGTCGAGGGCTTGGCTCAGCAGATTGCAGCCGGCAACGTGCCCGAGAACCTCATGAACCAGAATATCTGGACGCTCGACCTGCCGGGCCTCGTGGCGGGTGCCAAGTATCGCGGCGAGTTTGAGGAGCGCCTCAAGAACGTGATCCAGGAGGCCACCGAAGCCGATGACGTCATCCTGTTTATCGACGAGATGCACACCATCATCGGTGCCGGTTCTGCCGAGGGCTCCATCGACGCGAGCTCCATGCTCAAGCCCGTGCTCGCGCGCGGTGCCTTCCAGATTATCGGCGCCACCACGGCCGAGGAATTCCGCAAGTACCTCACCAAGGACCCGGCCTTCGAGCGTCGCTTCCAGACCATCGATGTCGAGGAGCCGAGCGTCGAGGACACGGTCAAGATCCTGACCGCGCTCAAGCCGCGCTACGAGGAGCACCACCATGTGCGCTATACGCAGGGTGCTATCGAGGCCGCCGCGAACCTTTCCAACCGCTACATCCAGGATCGCTTCCTGCCCGATAAGGCCATCGACCTCATCGACGAGGCTGGCGCCCGCGCTCGCATCGCCGCGAATCGCGCGCCCGAGCCGGTGCGTGAGGCCGAGCATCGCGTGGAGGAGCTTAAGGCCGCCGCGCAGGAGGCCACCGAGAGCGACGACATGAACAAGGCCGCCGAGATCACCGAGCAGCAGAAGGCCGCCGAGATTGAGCTCGCCGAGGCCAAGGCCGCCTGGACCGCCGAGCTCGACGCCAGCCCGCTCACCATCGATGTCTCCCAGATCGCCGACATCGTGTCCGTGACTTCGGGCGTGCCGGTGTCTTCGCTTACCGAGAGCGAGAGCCGTCGCCTGCTGCAGGCCGAAAGCGTGCTCAAGACGCGCATCATCGGTCAGGATGAGGCCGTCGAGGCCGTTGCCAAGGCCGTGCGCCGCAGCCGCTCGCCGCTCAAGGACCCGCGTCGCCCCGGCGGCAGCTTTATCTTCCTGGGCCCCACCGGCACGGGCAAAACCGAGCTCGCCAAGACGCTCGCCGAGTATCTCTTTGGCAGCAAGGACGCGCTCATCAGCTTCGACATGTCGGAGTTTGGCAGCGAGTTCGAGGTCTCCAAGCTTATCGGTAGCCCTCCGGGTTACGTGGGTCACGACGAGGGCGGCCAGCTCACCAAGGCTGTTCGCCGTCACCCGTACTCGGTCGTGCTGTTCGACGAGATCGAAAAGGCGCACCCCGACATCTTCAATATCCTGCTGCAGGTGTTGGAGGAGGGCCGTCTGACCGATAGCCAGGGCAAGACGGTCGACTTCCGCAATACGGTGATCATCATGACGTCAAACGTGGGCGCCCGCGAGATCGCGCAGGATGCGAGCGTTGGCTTTGGCACCACCGGCGAGCAGGGCCTCACGTCGAGTGAGATCCGCGGCCGCGCGATGGGCGAGCTCAAGCGCCTGTTCCGCCCCGAGTTGCTCAACCGTATCGACGACATTGTGGTGTTCCAGAAGCTCTCGGGCGAGAATCTTACCAAGATCGCGCACCTGCTGGTGGACGACCTGCGTCAGCGTTTGATTGCCAACGGCATGAACATCAAGCTCACCGATGCGGCCTATGACAAGATCGTGGCCGAGGGCACCGACCTCACCAACGGTGCGCGTCCGCTGCGCCGTGCCATCCAAAAGCTCATCGAGGACCCGCTGTCCGAGGAGCTGCTGGCCGGCGAGTGGGGCGAGGGCGATACCGTCCTGTGCGACGTGGCCGACGGCAAGTTCGTCTTTAGCCATGGCACAGGCGAGATTCCAGCGCCGCGTCCGGCAGGTGCGCTCGGGGGCGATACCGCTCCGGCAGCGCCGCACACCGGAAACGCCGCGCCTGTGAGCAGTGGCGTGAGCTCGGGCCCCGGCGGCATGATGCAAGCCGGTTCCGGCGCGCTGTAGGGCGTGGCGACAATTTGATCTGTGCAATCGAGGCGTTCCGGCAAGGGCGCCTCGATTTGTAGAGCTGCGGTAACTGTGACCGTTACGCTATGCGGTCCACCGTTAGCCGATGATGCGAGGGCGCTCGGCGTTTTCGACTGGTTTATGCACGCAAAGTCTGGGAATATACAAGTCGCATGTCTTACTGTCTAACCAGTTGCGCCAAGGAGGCACCATGGACTACAAGATTACCGGCTACGAGCCCGCCCAGCTGTTCCATTTCTTTGAGGAGGTCAGCGCGATCCCCCGTGGGTCTGGCAACGAGAAGGGCATCAGCGATTTCCTGGTCGCGTTTGCCAAGGAGCGCGGTCTCGATGTGTACCAGGACGAGGTCTACAACGTCATCATTCGCAAGCCCGCATCTGCCGGCGCCGAGAATGCCCCGACCGTGATGCTGCAGGGCCACATCGACATGGTGTGCGACAAGCTGGGCTCCGTCGAGCACGACTTTACGACTGATGGTATCGACCTGGTCGTCAAGGACGGCGTCCTCACCGCTAACGGCACCACTCTGGGCGCCGACAACGGTATTGCCGTCGCTCTGATGCTCACTGTTCTCGATGACGATTCGATCGTTCACCCCGCCCTCGAGTGCGTATTCACCACCGACGAGGAGACCGGCCTGGTCGGCGCCGAGACGCTCGACAAGTCCCAGATTAGCGCCCGCACCATGATTAACCTTGACTCCGAGGAAGAGGGCGTTGCTACCGTCAGCTGCGCCGGCGGTGTCGTCGTTACCTACACCTGCCCGATCGCGCGCGAGCACAAGACCGGTAGCGCCCTCACGCTCGACATCTCCGGCCTGCTGGGCGGTCACTCCGGCAGCGATATTAACCTGGAGCGCGGCAACGGCAACCTCATCATGGCCCGCATCATCGACCGCCTGATGGTTGCCGGCGAGCCCGCCATCGTTAGCTTTAACGGCGGCACCAAGGACAACGCCATCAACCGTGAGTGCAAGGCCGAGCTGGTCTACGCCGACCACGCTGCAGCCGAGGCCGCGGCCCAGATCGCAAAGGGCATCATCGCCGACGTTACTGCCGAGCTCGAGGTCTTCGACCCCGGCTTTACCTGCACGGTTGAGATTGCCGACAACACTGAGGTCGAGGCCATGGACGAAAAGTCCGCACTTGCCCTTATTCGCGCTCTGCGTCTTGCCCCCAACGGTGTGATCCGCCGCAATGTCGCCACCGACGGCTCCGTCGAGGTTTCCTCCAACATCGGCGTGGTTGCCACCTCTGACGACCAAGTCAAGATCATGCTGTCCCCGCGCTCCTCGATCACCTCGCTGCAGAACGAGTTCAAGGACCGCCTGCAGACGCTGGCCGATGTCCTGGGATTCGACGCCAAGTTTGAGTTCGAGTATCCCGGCTGGAGCTATGCCGAGCATTCGCCGGTCCGCGACATCTTTGTCGAGAGCTATCGCGAGCTCTTTGGCTCCGAGCTACGAATCGAGTCCATTCACGCCGGCCTTGAGTGCGGCCTGTTTGCCGAGGCCCTGCACGGCCTGGACGCCATCGCCGTGGGCCCGACGCTCTCCGATGTCCACACCCCGGACGAGAGCATGGAGCTCGCTTCTGCCGAGCGCTTCTACGAGCTGCTCATCGACGTCCTCAAGCGCCTCGCTGCGTAA
>RQBM01000144.1:0-20137 GCA_008668795.1 Collinsella aerofaciens
CCAAAGGCCAGCTCTACATCCCCATGGTCAACAACGTCATGCTTGTGGGCTGCGTCATCGTGGTGCTGCTGTTCCAGAACTCGGCGCATATGGAAGCCGCCTACGGCCTTGCCATTACGCTGACTATGATGTGCACCACGCTACTGCTCTTCTTCTACCTGCACGA
The DNA here is from genome assembly GCA_008668795.1 of Collinsella aerofaciens. Classification (GTDB taxonomy): domain Bacteria; phylum Actinomycetota; class Coriobacteriia; order Coriobacteriales; family Coriobacteriaceae; genus Collinsella; species Collinsella aerofaciens_AS. Next base: position 167 of record RQBM01000144.1, read on the forward strand.
GGAGCGCAAGCTCAAGGTTGCTCCGTGGATCTTCGCGGCCTTCTTCCTTTTGCTCGAAGGCTTCTTCTTCGTGAGCTCGCTCACCAAGTTCTTCCACGGCGGCTATTTCACCATCCTCATGGCTGCACTCATCATGGGCATTATGGTGTGCTGGTACAACGGCACGGCGGTCGAGCAGCGCCAGTTTACGCTGCTGCCGCTGCGCAGCTACCTGCCGCAGCTCAAGCGCCTGCGCGACGACGACCGTTACGAGCGCATGAGTGACAACGTCGTGTACCTGACCAAGGACACCCATACCGACTACATCGACCGCGATATCGTCTATTCGATCTTGGACAAGCATCCCAAGCGTGCCCGCGCCTGGTGGTTCGTGAATGTCGAGACCATGGACGAACCGCACACCTTTGCCTATTCGGTCGAGACGTTCGGCACCGACTACGTGTTCCGCGTGCACCTGTACCTGGGCTACAAGATCAACCAGCGCGTCAATGCCTACCTGCGTCAGGTTGTTCAGGACCTGGCTGCCACCGGCGAGCTGCCGCCGCAGACGCATGACTACTCGGTCTACAAGGATCCGGGTAACATCGGCACGTTCAAGTTCGTCCTGATCCGTAAGCTTCTGGCGCCCGAAAGCGATGTGGAGCCCAGCGAGCGTACGGCCATCACGCTCAAGTACATCATTCGCCGCGCCGCCGGCACGCCCGCGCGTTGGTACGGCCTGGAGAACTCCAACGTGAGCTTTGAGTACGTGCCGCTGTTCACCAAGTTCAAGGCCGTGAACAAGATGCAGCGCCTGGCCCCCAACGAGCGGCCGTAGGCGCCGACGGGTTGCACGGAGTTGGTTTTCGATGGACAAGATTGAGACCGGGGAGGCAAACATGGATGCAAAGATGCTTGATGGCCGCGAGGTGGTTGCCGAGCTGGTACGTGAGGCACGCGCCGACGCCGCCGAAGATCGGTTCCTTACGAACCGTGCCAACATGGATATGGCCGATCGCGTAATTTCGATCGTGGCACTGGTATTTGGAGCGGTGTGCGTGTGTGCCCTGCTCGCGCACGTGCTGTTTGTCTAGCGACCGCCGGTTGCAAAGGCTATACACTTGGAACCACCACAAGGGAAACCACCACAAAGGTGCCTGTCCCCTTTGTGGTGGTTTTTGTTTTGAGAGAGGGGCGGGACGCTGATGGACGTCCGTACGGACGGCGATATTGCCGATAGCTTTTGGTGGCGGCGCACAACGCTGACGCGCCGCACTCCTCTGTATGACGCCTGCGTATCGGTGGGGCTGCTGGTCGCGGCGACGATTGTGGGCGCGCTGCTCGACCATCCGGGTCTCGCGCCGAGCATCATGATCGTCTATGTGTTCGCCGTTCAGCTGTGCGCATTCTTTACCTGGAGTCGCCTGTATTGCTTGCTGAGCTCGGCTGCCGCCGTGGCGCTCTACAACTTCTTGTTTGTCGACCCGCGCTACTCGCTGTCGCTTATCGACCGCGGCTATCCCGGCATGTTCTTCATCATGTTCGTGGTCTCGCTTGTGTCGAGCTCGATTGCGTTGGCCCTGCGCCGCGCCTTGGCACAGGCTGCCGCCAGCGACCGCCGCACGCATATGGTGCTCGAGACCAACCGCATGCTGCAGCGGTGCGCCGATCAGCATCAGATCGTTCACGCCATGGCCACGCAGCTGGCACGTCTTTCGGGCTGCCCGGTCGTGTGGTACAGCGCCGACGCCGAGGGCGATGACCTGCTGCCGCGTGCGACATACACGGCCGTGGGCGATGCCGCACCGGTGCACGAACTGGCGCCGCAGATGCCGCCGCGGCTCTCGGCGTCCGCCTATGTGGGAACGCCGCTCGATGCCACCTATGGCGGCTCGGCGTTTTATGGCATCTACCTGACGGTTCGCACAGGCGACGGCTTCGCGCGCTCGGGCGACCCCGCCTCGGTGGTGGGCGTGCTGGCTATCGTTGCCGAGCCCGACGTGCTGACGCATGAGGAGCGGACACTTGCCGATGCCATCGTGAGTGAAGGCGAGCTGGCGCTCGATCGCGCCCGCGCCATGGAGGCCCGCGAGGAGGCGGCGGTGCTTGCCAAAAACGAACAGCTGCGCGCCAACCTGCTGCGCTCCATCTCGCACGACCTGCGCACGCCGCTCACCAGTATTTCGGGTAATGCCGATGTGCTGCTCGACCAGGGCTCGACCGGCACCGCGGTGCTCGATGCCCAGACGCGCCGCGGCCTGCTTCTATCCATTCGCTCGGATGCGCTGTGGCTCAACGCCACCGTCGAGAATCTGCTCGCCATCACCAAGCTCGAGGGTGGCGGTATGCGCCTGTCGACCACGCTCGAGCTCATGGACGATATCGTCGAGGAGGCGCTGCGCCACGTAAATCCGGCCGTGCGCGAGCACGACCTTAAGGTGGTGGCGTGCGATGAGCCGGCGCTCGTCAACGTCGATGCGCGCCTGATGGTGCAGCTGGTGGTCAATCTGGTGAACAACGCCATCACCTATACGCCCGCGGGTTCGCATATCGTGATTTCGATTAGCGTCGACGATGGACGCGTGGCGTGCTCGGTGGCCGATGATGGTCCGGGCATCGCACCCGAGGATCGCGAGCGGATCTTTGAGTCGTTCTATACCGCCAACCATGGTCTGGCCGACAGCCACCGCAGCGTTGGCCTGGGTCTTTCGCTCTGCCGTTCCATTGCGTTGGCACATGGCGGTAGCATAGAGGTTGCCGCGGCGGACCCGCACGGCTCGGTCTTTACGATTGAGCTTCCTGCCGCCGACGTTTCGTTTGATAAGGAGTAGCGCTGTGCCGAACTCTGCCGTAAAACCGCTCATCTTGGTCGTTGAGGACGACCCCGCCGTCCGCAATCTTATTGTTGCCGCGCTCGAGGCGCACGGCTTGCGCCATATGGCTGTGGAGACCGCCCATGCCGCTATCGCCGCCGCCTCGTCGCAGACGCCGAGCATTGTGCTGCTCGATCTGGGCCTGCCCGATATGGACGGCGTCAAGGTGGTGGAGTCGGTGCGCGCATGGTCGGGCATGCCGATTATCGTGGTCTCGGCGCGCAGCGAGGACGCGGACAAAATCCGCGCGCTCGATGCCGGTGCCGACGACTACCTGACCAAGCCGTTTTCGGTCGAGGAACTGCTCGCGCGCATTCGCACGACGCTCAGGCGCCTTTCGTATGCGCAGACGGGCGGCGTTGTCTCCGAGGGCTCGTTCGATACCGGTGAGCTGCATATCGATTTTGATGCCGGCATCGCCACGATGGATGGCGAGGAACTGCATCTGACGCCGATCGAGTATAAGCTCCTGTGCCTGCTGGCGCATAACGCCGACAAGGTACTGACGCACCAGTTTATCCTGCACGAGATTTGGGGCACGGCAACTAAGAGCGACCTGGCGAGCCTGCGCGTCTTTATGGGCACGCTGCGCAAGAAGATCGAGTCCGACCCCGCGCATCCGCGCTATATCCAGACGCACGTGGGTATTGGTTACCGATTGGTCATCCAGGGATAGGTCGGCATCCGCCATCCCAATATGAGTTGCGGTGAAATACGGTCTAAATTTGCCTAATTCCAGGCAAAACAGTCCGTATTCCACCGCAACTTTGTTATTTGCCCTTGGGCTTGCTGGCGTAGAACTTCTTCTTTTTGGACTTGCCGGCGGGGGAGGGCTTGCCAGCAAAGTTGGACTTGCCGTTGCCGGTCTGCACGTGCGCGGGCACTGCCGCGCGAGGCTTACGGGCCTCGGGGTTACGCAGCTCCTCGACGCGCTCGGCAATTTCCTCGGCGCTAAAGCCGACCTCGGCCATGGCGTCCTCGATGGGCAGGCGGCGCACGATATAGCAGTGGTGCACCTTCTGGTTGCGCGCGAAGTCCTCGGGGATGGTCTGTGCCGTAATGTCCTCCAGCACCACGCCCGCGCGCGCGAGCTTGCGCGCCTCGGGGCGGAAGCCGCGCAGGTTGCAGCTAAAGATGGCGTGGCCGCCCTGTGCGAGCAGGCGCGATACGCCGGCCAAAAGCTCAACATGGTCGCGCTGGACATCCCAGGTGCGGCGGCCCATCTTGGACGAGTTCGAAAACGTGGGCGGGTCGACAAAGATCAGGTCCCAGCGGTTGCGCGTCTGGCGCTGGTCGCGAATCCAGGCGAGCACGTCGTCGCGCACAAAATGATGCTGCGGACCAACAAAGCCGTTCTGGCGCATATTGCGCTCGGCCCAGTCCAGGTAGGTGTTGGAAAGGTCGACCGTCACGGTCTCCTCGACGCCGCCATCGGCCGCGTAGCAGGTGGCAGTGCCAGTGTAGGCAAACAGGTTGAGGAAGCGGCGCGCCTGCTTGGCGTGCTCGCGCACTAGGTTGCGGGTGACGCGGTGATCCAGGAAGATGCCCACATCCAGATAGTCGTCAAAGTTGACGGCAAAGGTAAGGCCGCCCTCTTCGATGAGTGGCAGACGACGGCGTGCGATATTGGCGCGCTCGCCCGAGCCGCCCTTGCCGGCGCCCTGCTTGCCGTACTGCGAGCCGCCGCGCGAACGCATGCGGGCCTTGGCGTGCACATGCTCGGCCGGAACATCAAGGATGCGCGGCGCGATGGCCAGAATGTCGAGCATGCGGGCCTGGGCTAGCGCGGGGTCGATGGTCTTTGGCGCGGCGTATTCGGCGATGACGAGCCAGCGGCCCGGCGTCTGCGGGCAACCCTCGTACAGGTCGATGGCGGCGGAGTAGTCGGGCAGGTCGGCATCGTAGACGCGGTAGCAGCTTACGCCCTCGCGCTTGGCCCACTTGCGGCGCAGGCGCGCGTTCTTGCGCAGGCGGTTGGCGAACTGCTCGGACCCGGGGATGAGCACGGGCAGCGGCTTGCCGTCGCCCAAGTCGAGCGTGGCGGCAGGTTCGGGCATGGAGGAAGCGGCGGCTTCGTCTTCGACGTCCGTGGACTGTTCCTCGGCGTTTATGCTGGTCGCAGCCTCGAATGCCGCGGCGGCGTGGTCGAGCGAGTGCCAAACCTCAAGAGCCGCCTCCTCGTTATTGGGCATGACGGCGATGGAGCGCGCGGGCTCGGCATGGAGCGCGCGGGCCATAAGGCCATCGCGGGTGAGCACAGCGACCGGCGCCGCGGAAAGCTCGGGCGCGCGGCGCAGCTCGCCGACCAGCGTCATGGCGTCGTGCATGAGCGAAAGCGGGGTCTCGGTGGTGTCTGCGACCACGGCGGCACCGGCGACGGCGCCCGCATGGTCCAGCACGGTGGCGGGCTTGGCGGCGCAAAAGTCGACAAAACGCTTGTAGCCAGCGCTCTTGACCATGCGCTCGGCGGTCTTGCGAGCGGCGGGGTCGATGTCTGCGGCCACGATGCGCGCCTGGCGTTCGCGCGCTGCCGCCTCGCGCTCGCGCGCCTCGGCAAGCAGCTGCTCCCACAGAGCGGCGTTGTGCAGCTGCCAGCCCTCAAAGCCCCAGCGCTCGCGTGCGGCGCCCGGGGCGCGGTCGGTCAGAATGTTCACGGCTTCCAGCAGCAGGCCGCCGCCGGCGCACGAGGCATCGATCAGCGTGGGAAGGGCTTCATTTTCGTAATCGTCGGCCGTCAGCTCGCGCTCGCATAGCGCGGTCCAGCCGACCTGCGCCAGCACCAGGGCGGCGTAGTCGGGGCGCAGCACGTGCGCGCCCTCGCCGGCGCGGGTCGCTGCGGGCGGCAGGCGTTTGAACAGCGGGTCGCCCGAAAGGTCTAGGCTTATGCTCGCGCGGCGCTGGCGCAGCGAAAGCAGTAGGTGAACATCGGGGTCGGCGGCATCGACATCGGCGCGACGGCCCGTGGTCTCGGCCAGGCGGTCGCACAGCGCGTCTTTGGCGCGCAGGGCCGAGAAACGCGTGTTGCGCAGCTGCTCGGTCACGCCGCGGGCGGTGATGGCAATGGTGGCGCCGGGGCGGACGATGTTCTCCCAGGCGATGTCGTAAACGCTATCGTACAGCTCGTCGGCGTCCTGCGCCTCAAAGCGCCCGAGCACCGCAAACACGCGGCTCGCCAGACGCGACCACAGACAGGCGCGGTAGCCTTCTTCGAGCTCGCCCTCAAACGTGGCGCGGCCCTTCAGCCGGCGAACATGCGAAAGCCCGAGGCGTTTAAGCTCATCGGCGAGTGCGGACTCAAAGCCCTCGGGGCAGCTTGCGTAAAATTCCATGGGTGACCTCTCTGGTTGCGTCGCTCCATTATATGATGGATGCTTCGTTTACTCTCGCCCCCGAAAGGAACCCATATGATTGATGCGTGCCCCGATTCTGCCGTGCTCTTTTTTGACGTGGACGGCACGCTGACGTCGTTCGATCCCGACAACATGACCGACAAGGACTTTTCGGCGGTTCGCCCCTCGCAGGCGGTGATCGAGGCGTTTCATCGCCTGCGCAATGCGGGTCACCAGGCATTTATCTGCACGGGTCGTCCCTTGTGGCTGATTGCCGATGGTCTGCGTGCTTTGGAGCCTGCGGGTGTCGTTGCCATGGCGGGAGCGACACTCGAGGTCGAGGGCCGCGTGGTACACGAGGACTGCTTTGACGAGGACATTGTCGAGGAGCTTGCACGCCGTATGGCCGCGGCAGGGATTGAGGCCTTTTTCGAGACCAACGTGGCTACTTTTGCCTTGGAACCCGCGGGCGTTGAGCAGTCGTCTCTGATCGGCACTTCTGTGGTGCACAGCGCCGAGGAAATGCGCGTCGACGGCAGTCTGCGCGTGGGCAAGGTATGCCTCAATGTGCCCAGTTTGGCTCGCGTAGCCAACGATGACGGCTTTATCGATCGCGAGTTTGAGCTGTGCAACACCGGTGGCCAGAATCGCGAGCTGAGCCCCAAGGGCATCGACAAGGGCGTGGGCGTGGCGCGAGCGCTGGAATACCTGGGTCGCACCGGCAACGCGCGCACCTTTGGCTTTGGTGATTCCGGCAACGACCTGGGCATGCTCGCTGCGGTCGAGACGGCTGTCGCCATGGGCAACGCCATGCCTGAGGTCAAGGCGGTCGCCGACTACGTGACCGACGATGTCGCACACGACGGCACCGTCACAGCGATGCAGCATTTCGGCCTCATCTAATGAATCCCGCGTTCTGACGTTTGCTCAAACTGCGACTCTTCGCTTTTGCATGCTCAATCGATTTATCAATCCAAACACTGAGGTGTTTATACCGTTCGCCGAGAAGATAAAAAACCGCAGCTCACGCCTTGATAAACGTAGGTAAAGTGTTTAGCAGTTTAACGCCCATGTGCAAGCGAAAGGAATCAGGCAGATGGCAATCAAGGTGTTCGCTGACGGTGCAAACCTCGAAGGCATGCTCGACATGTACGAGAACGGCAACGTTCAGGGTTTCACGACCAACCCGTCCCTTATGAAGAAGGGCGGCGTGACGGATTATCGCGCGTTTGCCAAGGAGGTCTTGACCCACATCACCGATGTGTCCGTCTCGTTTGAGGTCTTTGCCGACGACGTCGAGACCATGGAGGTCGAGGCTCGCGAGATCGCTACCTGGGCCGAGAACGTCTACGTCAAGATTCCATGCGTGACCACCAAGGGCGAGTCCACCGCCGAGCTGGTCCGCAGGCTTTCGGCTGACGGCATCAAGGTCAACGTCACCACCATCTTTACGCCCGAGCAGGTCGATGAGATGGTCGAGGCTGTTGATGCCGAGACGCCGTCCATCATCTCGCTCTTTGCCGGCCGTATCGCCGATACCGGCGTCGACCCCATTCCGTTTATGACGGAGTCGGTCAAGAAGGCCGCCGCCAAGCCCAACTGCGAGGTCCTGTGGGCGTCCACGCGCGAGCTCATCAACATTTACCAGGCCGAAGCCTGCGGTTGCCAGATCATCACGGTGCCCAACAGCATCCTGGCCAAGCGCAAGAACATCGGCCGTGACCCCTACGAGGTCTCGCTCGACACCGTGCGCGGCTTTGCCAAGGATATCGCCTCGCTCGGCTTCCATATCCTGCCGTAACGCGAACGCTGGCTGCGCCGAGGGTTGTTCGCCCCGGCCTTTCCTTTCCCTATCGCTCACGCGCTTCGCGAGGGTCGCGCTAGGCAAAGGAAAGGCCGGGGCTGCCGACACGAACTTGCTAGTAGGTTGGTGTTTGGCTTCCATATCCTGCCGTGGACAAAGGTACCCCCGCCTGCGACGTGCTAAATCGAGAGTATTCAGCAAGGTAAAGGCTTTTACCAGCTAGATAAAGCACGGAACAGCCCCCGTTTTGGCTCTGACGACGCTAAAACGGGGGCTGTTTTTGACTTTATTGCCCCTGTGGGGCGTTCGGAACGGCGGAATTTGCAGAATACTCGCGATTTTGCACGTCGCTGCAGGGGGCACCCTTGCTTTGGCGGTTTACTTCCCCTGCACCATGGTGAGGGAGATCTTTTTGCGGTCGCGGTCGACCTTCTCAACCCACACCTTTACCGTGTCGCCGACGCGCACCATGTCGCTCGGGTGCTTGACAAAGCGGTTGGCCAGCTTGGAGATGTGCACGAGGCCGTCCTGGTGCACGCCCACGTCGACGAAGGCGCCAAAGTCGACGACGTTGCGCACCGTGCCCTTGAGCTCCATGCCGGGTTCCAGGTCATCGATGGAAAGCGCTGAGCGGCTAAAGACCACCTCGGGTGCGTCGTCGCGCGGGTCGCGGCCGGGCTTCTTGAGCTCGTTGACGATGTCGATGAGCGTGAGGGTGCCGCAGTCCAGGTCGCGTGCCAGCGTCGAGATGCTTCCCAGACGGCGCTCGATGTCGGGCACGCCGCCGCGGCTGAGCTCGCTGGCTTTAACGCCTGCGCGCTCCAAGACGGATGTGGCCACCTCGTAGCTTTCGGGGTGGACACTTGTCGCGTCGAGCGGGTTCTTGCCGCCGCTGATGCGCAGGAAGCCCGCGGCGTTGAGATATGCCTTGGGCCCCAACTTGGGGACCTTCTTAAGCTGGCGGCGATCGGTAAAGGCGCCGTTTTCCTCGCGGTAGGCCACGATGTTCTTGGCCACGCTCGGCGTGATGCCCGATACGTATCCCAGCAGGCTCGCGCTCGCGGTGTTGACGTCGACGCCCACACGGTTGACGACGTCTTCCACCACGTGGCCCAGGGTGCGCGAAAGCTCGGCCTGGTCAAGGTCGTGCTGGTACTGGCCCACGCCGATGGACTGGGGCGGAATCTTGACGAGCTCTGCCAGTGGGTCCTGCAGGCGGCGGCCCAGGCTCATGGCGCCGCGCACGGTGACGTCCAGGTCGGGATACTCCTGGCTCGCGAGCTCGGAGGCGGAGTACACCGACGCGCCGGCCTCGTTGACGATGGTGTATCGCAGCCCAGGCGCCTGCTCGGCAATGAACTCCGAGACGACTTCCTCGGTCTCGCGGCTGGCGGTGCCGTTGCCGATGACGACGGTGTTGACACCGTCCTTTTTGACGAGGCGGGCGAGCTCGCGTTTGGTGCCGGCGACGTCATGGCGCGGCTTGGTGGGGTAGACCACGCCGTGGTCGAGTAGCTTGCCGGTCTCGTCCATGACGGCGACCTTGCAGCCGGTGCGGTAGCCCGGGTCGAGCGCGAGCACGCGGGCGCCGCGCACGGGGCGTGCTGAGAGCAAGCCTTCGAGATTCTTGGCAAAGACGTTGATGGCCTCGGTCTGGGCGCGGACGGTGAGCTTGGCACGGGCCTCGCGCTCCAGCGAGGGGGCCATGAGGCGCTTGTAGCCGTCGGCGATAGCGGCGTCAAAGACGGGCGCGAACACGCCTTGGCGGCGGGGCCAACGGCTGCCGAGGCGCGCCGTGGCGACAGCACCGTCGACGTTCACGTGCACGCGGAGTTTGCCCTCGCGCTCACCGCGGTCGATAGCCAGCACGCGGTGGTTGGGTATACGGCGCAGCGGCTCGTCAAAGTTGTAGTAGGGCTCGTAGGGAGTCTTTTCGGCGGGGTCGGTGGCCTCGACGACGATGTCGGCGGTGTTTTGCGTAAAGGCGCGCAGGTCGGCGACGTTCTCGGGATCTTCGGCTACCGTCTCGGCCACGATGTCGGCGGCGCCGGCGAGCGCCTTCTCGGGCGTGTCGAAGCCGGCCTCCTCGTTGACGTATGCCGCGGCGGCGTCGAGTGCGCTGCCCTTGGCCGAGGCCTGCATGATGATCATGTTGGCGAGCGGCTCCAGGCCGGCCTCGCGGGCCTTTTGCGCGCGGGTCATGCGCTTTTTGCGGTAGGGCTTGTAGAGGTCCTCGACACGCTGGAGCTGCGTGGCCTCGCGAATCTGCTGTTCGAGTTCGGGCGTGAGCTTGCCCTGGGCGTCGATGAGCAGAATGACGTCCTCTTTGCGCTGCTCAAGATTGCGCAGGTAGGACAGGCGCTCGTCGAGCGCGCGCAGGGCGACGTCGTCCATGCCGCCCGTGGCTTCCTTGCGGTAGCGCGAGATAAAGGGGATGGTGTTGCCCTCGTCGATGAGCTTGACGGCCGCCTCGACGTTGGCGGCCTTAAGGTTGAGCTCGCGGGCGAGCTGGGCGATAAGATCCATGGGACTCCTTGCGTTTAAGGTGCGTTTGCAGCACAGGGCTACCAAGGATACCACCCGTCCCAAAAGACTGTTTTGGGGTTGCGCCACGAAAGGGGCCTATCTACTACGTTTGCACCGTATGGGTCGACCATCCCCCGGTTTTCCGAAAATCGGCAAGCCGTCTACCTGCGGTTTTAATTTCGCGAAATTCGGCATGGTTGAGGGTAATCGGTTAAACGTAGTAGATAGGCCCATTTGGTGGCGAACGAATCAAGCCGAGGTGCAAAATAGCCCCCGCCCCAGAAAAATCGTCGTTAAGGTAGCAAAAAGCCCCGCGGGCAGGAGGCTGCTCGCGGGGCAAAGAAGAGGGGCATATTTGTGGCGGACCGAGGGGTTCGGCATGGGGTTTCTGCCGCGGCCGCTCTTAAGGCATTACAGCTCGACGAGCTGGCCGGTCTCGGCGGCCTCCTTGATGGCGTTAAGCAGCGTGAGCGTCTTAACGTTGTCGGCGGGGGTCACGACGGGCTCGACCTCGCGGCGAACGACCTTCACAAAGTGCTTGAGCTGCATCTTGTGCGGCAGCGCCGGGTCGACGGCCGGAATCTCCATCTGCAGCGGCTTGTGCCAGTTGGAGGCTCCGTCGTAGGAGAACTGGTGCAGGCGGGGCAGCGAAAGGGCACCCAAGGTTCCGCCAATAAAGTAGGCGTCGGCGTCGAAGGGGCGGTACTGCGGATCCTCGCGAGCGGTGGCCTCCCAGTTCCAGGGGCTGGCGGTGGCGTCGGAGATGGTCATGCTCGCAAGCGCGCCATCGGCAAAACGGACGTTGACCACGGCGGAGTCCTCGGTCTCAAAACCGCGGGCGGCGCTGGACTGCATGCCCTGGACGGCAACGGGCTCGCCCAGCAGGTAGCGGAGCAGGTCGACGTCGTGCACCAGGTTGACCAGGATCGGGCCGGCACCCTTCTTGCGGCGCCACTCGACATCGAAGTACTCGTCATTCTTATAGATCATGTAGTGGAAGCTCGACACGGTGAGCTTGCCCAGCTCGCCGGACTCGATGATCTCCTTGGCCTTGTTGACGAAGGGATTGTGGCGACGGTGCTGACCCACGAGTACGGGCACGCCGGCGGTCTCGGCCTCGGCGGCAAAGGCCTGGGCATCCTCGAGGTCGTTGGAGATCGGCTTTTCGACCAGCGGCACGATGTTGCGCTTCACGGCCTCGCGGGCAACGCCCAGGTGCAGGTCGTTGGGGGTGGCGATGATGACGGCCTCGGGCTTGACCTCGTCCATCATCTGGGCGGGATCGGTAAAGAACGGCACGCCGGCGGCCTCGGCCGTGGCGCGGGCGCCCTCAAAGGCGTCGGCGATGGCGACGAGCTCGGCCTCGGGCTCCTCGGTGACAAAGCGGATGTGGTTGCGGCCCATGGCGCCGGCGCCGATAACGGCAATGCGGACGGGGTTGAGCTCAGACATTTCGACTCCTTAATACTGGTGACCGGTGGAATGCGACAGAGGGGCTGTCCCTTTGTCGCATCGGTAAAACTAAGCGGACTTCTTCTTGCTGTCGGAGACCATCATGTAGACGGTGAGCACGACGGCGATGGCGGCGATCACAATGGCGCCGTAGAAAGACTGCTGGTAGGCGGCGCTGCCGGCCTCGGCGTGATACAGCACGGCGGTGATGGGCTGGCTGATCCAGGTGGAAGCGGCATAGCCCAGGAACATGATGCCGTAGTTGACGCCGATGTTGCTGGTGCCAAAGGCGCCACCGGTGAGCGGCGGGTAGATGACGAGCAGGGCGCCAAAGCTAAAGCCGAGCAGGGCGAGTGCCACAAAGAACATGCTCTGCGTAAAGCTCATCGACATGATGACGAGCGCGACGATGGTGACGACAAGGCTGATGAGCAGCGACTTATAGGCGCCGAGCTTGTCGATGATCTGGCCAAAGGACAGACGACCGACCAGGTTGGCGCAGGTGTTGACGGAGACGACCACACCGCCGAGGGCGACGGCCGCGGCGCTCGTGGGGTCGGCGAAGAGCTGGACGGCGGCGATGGAGGCAACCTTGCCGACGAGCAGGGTGCCCGCGGTGGCGGCAAAGGCGAAGGTGACGATGAGAACCCAGAAGCGCGGGGTCTTGACCATCTCGCCCGGAGTGAGGTCACCGAAGGTGCCGGCATGCGCGCCACCCTTGGGGGCCTCGAAGCCCTCGGGCAGCCAGCCGGCCTCGGGGGCCTTCAGGAACAGGGCGGAGGCGGCGATCGTCACAAAGAAGATGACGCCGAGTGCCTTGAGGGCGCCAAAGATGCCCAGGCTCGGGATGAGCAGCGAGGCGAGTACCGGGGACAGCACGGCGGGACCGGCGGTCGAAGCGGCCAGGGTGATGCCGGAGGCGAGACCCTTCTTGTCAATGAACCACTTTTGGCCGGTGGTGAGCGCCGGGTTGTAGCCCAGGCCGTTGCCGACAGCGGCGACGAGCGAGAACCACAGGTAGAACTGCCACGGCTCGGTGACGGTGCCGGACATGAACCAGCCCAGGCCGTAGCACACGGCGGCAGCGATCACGACGTTGCGCGGGCCGATCTTATCGGAGATGCGGCCGGCGAAGATGCCCGTCACGGCCATGATGGTCTGGAAGACGGGGAAAGCCCAGGTAAGGGCGCTCGACCACTCGGGGTAGACGGCGAGCAGATTCTTGCTCACGACGGAATACAGCGCGATGGAGCTGATGAAGAACATGGTGACGCACGCGGCGGAAAGCACGACGGCGCGACCCTTGTTGGAGTTGGTGGAAGCCATTGGACTCTTTCTCATCGATACGGGGGAGGGGCGGGCGTGTCCGCGGGGCCTCCCTGTTAGGTTGGTTTACTGGTCAGTCGGCTTGGTGACGCCGGACTCGTCGGACCAGAGCTCGACACCCTTGTTCTTAAGGTAGTTGTCGGCATAGGCGCGACGGCCGCCGGGCTTGGCGGTGAGGTCGCCCATCATGTTGGAGAAGCCGCCGTCGACCTTGATGGCGTCGCCGGTGGTAAAGTCCGAGCGCTTGGACGCCAGGAACATGACGGCGTTGGCGATATCGCTGACCTCGCCGATGCGGCGCGTGGCGATCAGACGGCTGCGGCTCTTTTCGACCTCGGGGTCGGCGTAGAAGTTGGCCGACATCGGGGTCTTAACGAAGCAGGGCTCGACGCAGTTGGAGCGGACGCCGTAGGGGCCCCACTCGGCGGCGAGCATCTTGGACATCATGTTGACGCCGGCCTTGGTGGAGCTGTACACGCCCGAGAACGTCTCGGGGGAGTGGCTGGCGACGGTCGAGATGTGCACCAGGCGACCCTGGCCGGCCTTGATCATCTCGCGACCAAAGCGCTGCGAGGTGATGAAGTAACCGGTGAGGTTGACGTTGAGCACCTGCTCCCAGTCGCTCAGCGGCAGGTCCTCCATGGCGGCGAAGCGCAGGATGCCGGCGGTGTTGACGAGAACGTCGACGCGGCCGAAGTCGGCGATGGTGGCATCGACGGCAGCCTGAACCTCGGTCTCGTCGGTGGCGTTCATCTTGTAACCCTCGGCGTGGATGCCAAACTCGGCAGCGAGGTCAGCGGCAGCGGCCTTGACCTTCTCCTCGTCCAGGTCGAGCAGGACGACGTTGGCGCCGTTGCGGGCGAACTCGCGGCAAATCTCGACGCCCATACCGCCGAGCGCGCCAGTCACGGCGCAGACATCGCCCTCGAGCTTAAGCCAATTGCTCATAGGAACTTCCCTTCTTGTGCCTCCCGGTGGGCCGCTCCCATTAATCGACCCACGTGGTTTTCGCTGGTTATCGTATGCTTTGCATTTGCGCAGGTGAATTGCATATTTGTTAGAATGGCGTAAACCGTAGGTTTACACTGTGCGATGCAGATTATTCTCAATTGAGCGCGTGACCTGCGAAAACAACCCCCTGTGGCACCATGCGGTCACAGGCGCGAAAACGGGAGATTGACGTGTACGATCGACGACTTGAGGCCATATCGGCCGCCGCGGAGCTGGGAAGCTTCTCGCGTGCGGCGGCAAAATTGCGTGTGTCGACGCCGGCGCTCGTCAAGCAGGTATCGGGTTTTGAGGCGGAGTTCGGTATTACGCTGTTCGAACGCTCGCACTCGGGCGTCAAGGTGACGCCGGCCGGCGCACTGCTGGTGGATGACGCGCGCTCGATCATGCGGCAGTCCGAGGACGCGCTGCGCCGTGCCCGACGCGCGGCGGGCGATGGCGGTGCCGTGCGCCTGGGCGTGTCGATGATGTGCCCGGGGCGCCAGACGCTGTCGATGTGGACGGGTGTGCACGAGCTGGAGCCATCGTTGCGATTTGAGATCGTGCCGGTAAGCGACCTCTATGACGAGCGCGAATCCGTCATGCGCAGCCTCGGTCGAGAGGTTGATGTAGTGCAGTCGAGTTTTTCGACCCCACGCTGGGGCGACACTTGCCAAAAGCTCCGCATCGTCAACGTGCCGTTTTATATCGACCTGCCGCGCACGAGCCCGCTGGCGCGCAAGACACGCATTACGGTCGCCGACTTGGAGGGCATGCGCCTGCGCGTACTGCGCCACGGCAACGATGCCATGGACAGCCTGCGCATCGACCTGTTGGCCGACGGCGGCGTGGACGTGATCGATGTGGATAGCTTCGACTTTGCGCTCTTTAACGAGGCGGAGGAAAAGGGCGACGCGGTGCTCACCTGCGGAGCGTGGTCGGGGGTGCACCCGGCCTTTGTGGGCGTGCCGTTCCTGTGCGGCCGCGAGGTACCGGTCTTTCTGCACTACCCGCTCGAGCCAACCCTCCAAGTCCAAAAATTCGTCAACGCCATGGCCCAACTCCTCAAATAGCTATCGTGTCGATGATTCTTTAATCCCCGTCCTAGAAAAATCATCTGGTAGAGTTGACTTCACGTGAATTTCAGCACACTGCGTGCTACTTGCTTTTTTGTCATTTAGGGGATTGAACTTGTGAATACTTCTGTTGCCAAGAAGGCCAGCCAGGCGGTGCGCCTGCTCATGATGGTGCTCACGGCAGTTCTTATCTTCTTCTTCATCAATGTTATGCTGCTCGTCTCCGATATCCAGGGCACGGCGCGCGTGGTCAACTACGCCGGTCTGGTGCGCGGCACCACGCAGCGCATCGTTAAGCTCGAGGACGCTGGCCAGCCTCAAGACGACCTGCTCAAAGCCGTGGATTCATACATCAACGGTTTGCGTTACGGAAGTGACGACCTTAACCTCGTCCGTCTCGACGACGACGAGTATCAGGCAAAGATGACCGAGCTTGCAAACTATTTTGATGAGCTTTGCGCCGAGATTATCCGCGTGCGCGAAGTCGGCTACGAGAACACCGACATCATCGCCATGAGCGAGGAGTTCTTTGGCATTTGCGACGATGCTACGCGACTCGCAGAGGACTACTCTCAGGAGAAGGCGTCGGCGCTCAACTATCTCGAGGGCTTGGTGATCATCGACATCGTGGGCTTGGTGGCGACCTTTGCGGTCGAACTTGTTCGCGCGGTGCGAACTGCCGCGCTCAATCGCGAGCTGCAGAGCAAAGTCTATCTCGACGAAGCCACGGGACTGCCCAACAAGAACAAGTGCGAGGAGATCTTAGGGCAGGAGCGGCCTGTCTCCGCGGAGGCGCCCGTTGCGGTGTGCGTCTTCGACCTTAACAATCTGCATACGGTCAATAACAACTTCGGCCACGAGAAGGGCGACGAATACATCCGTTCTTTTGCCCAGCAGCTGGGGTGCGTGGCGTCCGAGACCTGCTTTGTGGGCCGCGACGGTGGCGATGAGTTTATCGCGGTGCTGTGGGATGTCGATCGAGCTGCCGTGGAGTCCTGTCTCGCTCGGGTTCGTGCGAACGTGGACGAGTATTCCGAGGCTCACTCTGACATGCCTATCAGCTATGCGGTGGGCTACGCGCTTTCCAGTGATTTTGATGAACCGCCTACGATGCGCGGGCTCTTTTCCCAGGCCGACAAAAACATGTACATCGATAAGAACCGCGTAAAGACGGCCGAGGCAGCCGGGTCGCAACGTGAGGAACGGTAAGATTGCAACAGAGGGCATAGAAAAGCCTCCGCAGCTCGTGTGGCTGCGGAGGCTTTATTCGTTGCGGTGCATTGTGTTTGGGTCGTTGAGATGAGTCGATTTGCCCCGAAAGAGGAGGGCATTGACCTTAGGGTCATGCCCGACGAATGAGCGGCAAATCGGCCATCTCGGCGAGCCGAACTACTCCAGCTCAAACGCTCCGGTGTAGAGCTGGTAGTAATACCCGCGCTTGGCGATCAGCTCGTCGTGGTTGCCGCGCTCGATGATGCGGCCGTGGTCCAGACAGATGATTGCGTCGGAGTTGCGCACGGTGGACAGGCGGTGCGCGATGACAAACGTCGTGCGGCCTTCCATGAGCTTATCCATGCCCGCCTGCACGATGGCCTCGGTGCGGGTGTCGATGGAGCTCGTGGCCTCGTCCAGAATCATCGCCGGCGGATCGGCGACGGCAGCGCGTGCGATCGAAATCAGCTGGCGCTGGCCCTGCGACAGCTGTGCGCCGTTGCCGGTGAGCATAGTGTCGTAGCCGTCGGGCAGTCGGGTGATAAAGTCGTCGGCGCCCGCGAGCTTGGCTGCCGCGATGCACTCCTCGTCGGTGGCGTCCAGGTTGCCGTAGCGGATGTTATCCATCACGGTGCCGGTGAACAGGTTCACGTCCTGCAGTACCACGCCCAGCGAGCGGCGCAGATCGGCCTTGCGGATCTTGTTGACGTTGATGCCGTCGTAGCGAATCTTGCCGTCGGCGATGTCATAGAAGCGGTTGATGAGGTTGGTGATGGTCGTCTTGCCCGCACCGGTGGCGCCGACAAACGCGACCTTCTGGCCCGGCTTGGCAAACACGGACACGCCGTGCAGCACCTCATGGTCGGGTGTGTATCCAAAGTCCACGTTGTCCATGACCAGGTCGCCGCGCAGCGGTACGTACTCGATCTCGCCGGTTGCGCGGTGCGGATGCTTCCACGCCCACATGCCGGTGTGGTGGTCGGCCTCCTCGAGCTGCCAGGTATCGGGGTTCACCTGCGCGTTGACGAGCGTCACGTAGCCTTCGTCGGTCTCGGGCTTCTCGTCGATGAGCTCAAAGATACGGTCGGCGCCGGCGAGGCCCATGACCACGGCGTTGATCTGCTGCGAGATCTGGCCGATCTGTCCGCAGAACTGCTTGGTCATGTTGAGGAACGGCACCACGACGGCGATGGACAGCGCCATACCCGAGATGCTCAGGTTGGGCACGCCCAGCGCCAGGAAAATGCCGCCGGCAAGGGCCACCAACACGTAGAGCAGGTTGCCCAGGTTCATAAGGATAGGCATGAGGATGTTGGCGTACATGTTGGCCTTCTGCGAGACCTCGAAGAGCTTTTCGTTGCGCTCGTCAAAATCGGCCTCGGCGGCAGACTCGTGGCAGAATG
The DNA here is from genome assembly GCA_008668795.1 of Collinsella aerofaciens. Lineage (GTDB taxonomy): Bacteria > Actinomycetota > Coriobacteriia > Coriobacteriales > Coriobacteriaceae > Collinsella > Collinsella aerofaciens_AS. The sequence goes on from RQBM01000144.1 coordinate 18,134, forward strand.
CCTTGACGACCTTCTGGCCGTTCATGACTTCCTCGATATGGCCCTCGACCACGCCGAGCTCGGTCTGCTGCGCAATGAAGAAGCGCGCGGAGTTGGAGCCGAGCAGCTTGGTCATAAAGGTCATAAAGGCGACGCCTGCCACAATGACCAGGCACATCCAAACGCTGTAGTACAGCATGATAAAGAACACCGTGACGATGACGATGGTCGTCATGAGCAGGTTGGGCAGCGACTGGCTGATCATCTGGCGCAGTGTGTCGATGTCGTTGGTGTAGTGGCTCATGATGTCGCCGCGCTGGTGCGTGTCGAAGTAGCGAATCGGCAGGTCCTGCATGCGGTTGAACATCTTCTCGCGCAGCTTCTCCAGCGAGCCCTGCGTGACGATGGCCATGGCGCGGTTCCAGAACAGTGAGGACAGGATGCCGATGCCGTAGATGCAGGCGAGGGTGGTCACGAGCTGTGCGATCTTTGGCTGTGCGGCTTCCCAATCGCCCGACTGCCACGATTCGCTAATAATCTGCAGGGCGCTCTGAAGGAAGGTCGCGCCGATGGAGTTGATGATGGCGCAGAGCACCACGCCGACGACGACGAGGGGCAAAAGCACGGGGTAGAAGCCAAAGAGCGTCTTGATGAGGCGCGACATGGTACCGCCCTTGCGGTTGAGCGCGCGCTCGGCGGTCGTTGCCTTACTCATGTGCCTCGCCTCCTTCCTGGGTCTGAGCTTGCGTTACGGATGCCTCGGTGTCGGCCTCGACGGCCCCTTCGCCCTCGGCAGACGTCTTGTTTTGCGAGGTGAAGGTCTCGCGGTAGATCTCGCTCGTCTTGAGTAGCTCGTCGTGGTTGCCGATCTGCGCGATACGGCCACCCTCCATGACGATGATGCGGTCTGCGTCCTGCACGGAGCTGATGCGCTGGGCGATGATGAGCTTGGTCGTGTTGGGCAGATAGCTTGCCAACCCTGCGCGAATCTTGGCGTCGGTCTTGGTGTCGACGGCGCTGGTGGAGTCGTCCAGGATCAAGATCTTGGGGCGACGCAGCAGGGCACGCGCAATGCACAGGCGCTGCTTCTGGCCGCCGGAGACATTGGAGCCGCCCTGCTCGATCCAGGTGTCGTAGCCCTTGGGGAAGCCGTCGACAAACTCATCGGCGCAGGCCAGATGTGCCGCCTCGCGGACTTCCTCGTCGGTGGCGTTCGGGTCGCCCCAGCGCAGGTTCTCGGCGATGGTGCCGCTAAACAGCACGTTTTTCTGCAGCACCATGGCCACTTGGTGGCGCAGGGCGTCCAGGTCGTAGCCACGTACATCCACGCCGCCCACGCGCACGGTGCCTTCGGTGGCGTCGTACAGACGGGCGATGAGGTTTACAAGCGTGGACTTGGCCGAGCCGGTGCCGCCGATGATACCGATGGTCTCGCCGCTCTTAATGTGCAGGTCGATGTCGTCGAGCGCCTGGCGCTTCGCATGCGCGGAATACTTAAAGCTCACGTGGTCAAAGTCGATGGAACCGTCGGCAACCTCGAGCACGGGCTCGGCGGGATCGGCGATCGTGGGCTCGGCGGCCAGCACCTCGGTAATGCGGTGCGCCGATTCGTCGGCCATGGTCACCATGACAAAGATCATCGACAGCTGCATCAGGCTCATGAGGATCGCGAAGCCATAGGTAAAGATCGAGGAGAGCTGGCCCACGTCGAACAGCGTGCCCTGGCTCGTGATGATGAGCTTGGATCCCAGGTAGATGATGACGACAAATGCGCCGTTGACGCAGATGTTCATCATGGGGTTGTTAAAGGCGAGCAGCTTCTCGGCGCGGGTGAAGTCCATCTGGACGTCGCGCGCGGCGGTGGCGAACTTCTCCTTCTCAAAGTCTTCGCGCACGTAGCTCTTGCCCACGCGCATGCCGGTGACGTTTTCCTCGACGGACTCGTTAAGGGCGTCGTACTTGTGGAACACGCGCGAGAAGATGGGGCGTACCTTAAAGATGATAAAGAACAGTCCAAAGCCCAGC
>RQBM01000084.1:0-3437 GCA_008668795.1 Collinsella aerofaciens
ATACGGAACCCCTTGGTACGTTTTCTGGACCATCATCCAGCGCGGCTCGTGGACGGTCTTTAAACGTCTCCCGCTCCTTTTTGCCGTAGCGCTGCCTATCGGTCTTGCCCAAAAGCAACCGGCACGCTGCTGCCTCGAGGCACTCGTGGCCTATTTTGCCTATTGCTTCTTTTTGAGCGAGATCATTAAGCTGAGCGGAGACAACCTTGGGCTTAAGTACCCATCATCTTTGACCCCCGCCAGCGGTATCACCGTCATCGACGGCATCAAGACGCTCGATACCGGCATTATCGGCCCGCTGGCGGTATCGGCAACCGTCGTCGCCATCCATGACCGTTTCTACGATGCCAAGGTTCCCGATTGGCTCGGCACCTTCTCGGGTTCCTCGCTGGTCTACCTCATCAGCTTTTTTGCCGTGTTTGCCCTTGCCGCCATCTCGGCCGCCATCGTGCCCTTCGCATACGCTGTGACCGAAACGCTGCGCCACGCACTTGCGGGCGTCGGCCCCTTCGGCGTGGGCATCTTTGTGTTTTTGGAGCGAGCGCTCGAGCCCATGGGGCTGCACCATCTGCTCTATATGCCCATCTATTACGACAATCTGGTCATTCACGACGGTATTTACGCCACGTGGACCAACCTGCTCCCCATTCTCTCCCATAGCACGCGCCCTTTAAATGAACTTGCGCCCTGGGCAGGTTTTACCGCCACCGGCTGGGGCAAGCTCTTTGGCCTTCCCGCCATCGCGGCAGCATTCTATTTCACCGCCAAACCCGAACGCCGCGCCGGCCTTAAGGTCATCCTTTTGCCCGCCATCGTCGCCTCGGTGGTCTGCGGCGTCACCGAGCCGCTCGAGTTTCTCTTTATGTTCACCTATCCCGGACTCTTTTTGCTCTACGCCGTCCTGTCCTCCTGCCTTGCCATGACCATGAACTTCTTTGGCATCGTCGGCATCTTCTCGAGCGGTCTCATGGAAATGACGGCCTTCAACTTCATCCCACTCATGCGAATGCATGCCGGCTCCTACCTTTTGGCGCTCGGTATCGGTCTTGCCTTTAGCCTCATCTTTTTTGTTAGTTTTCGAGCACTCATCTTGGTCTATGACCTTAAGACGCCGGGCCGCGAGGATCATGTCTCCAATCGCGCGGCAATCGATCGTTTAACGGGAAGCGGCTTTGCCAAAGAGCAATCTCCCAATCGCGAGGTCGGTATTCAATCCGATCAAGATCACGTCCTCGCCGAGCGGGTAATTCAGCTTTTAGGTGGCGTTGGCAATATCGTGGGCGCAACCAACTGCGCCACGCGCCTGCGCGTCGAGGTCGCAGACCCTTCCATCGTTGCAGATAATGCGTCGTTTGTCGCGGTGGGCGCCAAGGGCCTCATCATTACGGGCAAGACCGCCCAGGTGATTATTGGCATCTCCGTTCCCCGCGTTAAAGAGCATTTTGACCAGATCATGGGCCTCGAGCCGGGATTTGTGCCCACCACCTCGGCCTCCCCTGCCGCCAGCGCAGCCCATAAGCGCGGCGATATCTGCTTCTTCGATATCGACGGAACACTCGCCTGGCAAGACCCTCGAGTGGCACAAGAACTTCCCGAGAGCGAGCGAGACCTCTCCCCCTATCCCAATGAAGCGGTCTCGCAAGCCATCCGTGATTTTGTCGCCAAGGGCAATATGGCGTTTATCTGCACAGGGCGCACGCTGAGCTGCATCCATCCAAAGCTGCTCGAGCTGCCCTGGACCGGCATCGTCTGCCTCGCGGGTGGCTATGTCGAACTTGAGGGACACGTGATTCGCGATTTGGCGATGACGCCCGGCATGCTGCAGCGCCTTGCTCCCATTCTTGAGCAATCGGACGAAGTGATTCGTTTTGAGGGACTCAATGGCGTCGTTCGCATGAGTGCCGATGCGCCCGACGCCCCGGGATACGCCCGCACCGTGGGCGATGCAATTACGCAGCTGCAACATTACAGCGCCTACAAGATCTTAATGTCCACGTCGCTTGCCAACCGCATCGCTCAGGATCAAGCGTTTGAGCCGCTGCTCTGCTTTAACGAGCTCGAGCTCGAAGTGACCGAGATTTCGCCTCGCGAATGCACCAAGCGCGAGGGTATCCAGTCCGTACTCGACGCCCTCGATCCCCACCACGGAACCGTATACGGCATCGGCGACGCCAGCAATGACGTCTCGCTGATGAACGCCGTCGACGTTGGCATCGCCATGGGCAACGCACCGGACTTCCTCAAGGAAAAGGCCGACTATGTCACCGACAGCATCGACCACGACGGCGTCGTCACCGCGCTCGAACACTTTGGGCTTATCTAGCCAAGCCCCTACCGCACTTGCGGCCGCATGGACCAATCGTCTTCAACCGCCGCGCTCGACGCCCTAATGTGGCAATATGTTGTCTGCATAATGCAACGATGCAACCTATCAAAGAATGCGAGAACCCGTGTCCAGTCCGTTTACCAGCTTTTTAGCCCAGCACTTTGACCAGATTAACGACTATCTGGCCACGTTCTTTGACGGACAGGCGACTTCCGCCGATATCGAGCGCTACCTGTATACCCCGCTCTCGGCATTTACGGCAAACGCTGGCAAGCGCCACCGCCCGCTCATCTGCATGCTCGCCGCCACTGCGGTAGGCGGCAGCTTTGAGAGCGCCCGCAGCGCAGCGGCGGCCATCGAGCACTTTCAGTCGGGCGCACTCATCCACGACGACATCGCCGACAACGGGCAGATTCGTCGCGGCAAGCCCTGCATGCACCTTACCGAGGGCACCGGTCTTGCCATCAACTGCGGTGACCTGGCGCTCACCATGGTCACCAAGACGGTTCTCGACGATCCCACGCTCGAGTCCGACGTGAAGCTGCGTGTGCTCCACGAGCTTACCGAGATGATCGTCCGCACCATCGAGGGTCAAGCACTTGACCTGGGTTGGGTCCGTGACGAGCGCTTTGATATCTCGGTTGATGACTACCTGGACATGGCGACGCACAAGACCGCGTATTACAGCGGAGCCACGCCGCTTGCCGCCGGAGCCATTATCGGCGGCGGCAGCGAAGAGCAGGTCGAGGCGCTACGCGCCTTTGGCCTGCACACCGGCCTTGCCTTTCAGATTCAGGACGACCTGCTCAACTTGGTCGGCACCAAAGAGGCCGCCAACAAGGACTTCCGCACCGACATCACCGAGGGTAAACGCACGCTCGTTGCCGTGCACGCCCTGTCTGATGAGCGCCATCACGACGAGGTCGAGGCAATCCTTTCCTCGGGCACCGAGGACCCCGCGCAGCTCGCGCGCGCCGTGGAGATCTTCCAGGAGACCGGCTCCATCGATTACGCCCACACCTATGCGCTCGACCTGACCGCTAAGGCCAAGGCCGCTATCGAAGGCGTCGAGCTCGACCCGCATGCGCGCGAGCTCTTCCTCTCAATGGCA
>RQBM01000063.1:0-11265 GCA_008668795.1 Collinsella aerofaciens
CTCGAGCAGTGCCGCTTCGAGCGAGGACAGCGTCTCGACGTCGAGGTCGTTCGTGGGCTCGTCGAGGAGCAGCAGGTTGCCGCCCTGCTTGAGCGTAAGCGCCAAGTTCAGACGGTTGCGCTCGCCACCGGAGAGTACGCCAGCGCGCTTCTGCTGGTCCTGGCCCTTAAAGCCAAAGCTCGCCACGTACGCACGGCTCGGAACCTCGGTCTCGCCGACCATCATGTGGTCCAGGCCGTCCGAGACGACCTCCCACAGGTTCTTATCGGGGGCGATGCCGGAACGGTTCTGGTCGACGTAAGAAATCTTGACGGTCTCGCCCACCTCGAGCTCGCCCGAAGTCAGCGGCTCCAGGCCCACAATCGTCTTGAACAGCGTGGTCTTACCGACACCGTTGGGGCCGATGACGCCCACGATGCCGTTGCGCGGCAGGGTAAACGAAAGGTCGTCGATGAGCACACGGCCATCGAACTCCTTGTGCAGATGATGGGCCTCGAGCACCTTGTTGCCCAGACGCGGGCCCACAGGGATGCGGATGTCGGTCCAGTCGAGCTTCTGGCTTGCGCGGGCCTCGGCCTCCATCTCCTCGTAGCGAGCCAGGCGGGCCTTGTTCTTGGCTTGGCGAGCCTTGGGCGAGCTGCGCACCCACTCGAGCTCGGCCTCCATGCGCTTGGCGAGCTTGGCGTCGCGGTTGCCCTGCGCCTCGATACGCGCGGCCTTGGTCTCCAGATACGTGGAGTAGTTGCCCTTGTAGGGATAAAGGTGACCGCGGTCGACCTCGCAGATCCACTCGGCCACGTTATCCAGGAAGTAGCGATCGTGCGTGACGGCAAGCACCGCGCCCTGGTAGTTGTGCAGGAAGTGCTCGAGCCACAGGATCGACTCAGCGTCCAGGTGGTTCGTGGGCTCGTCGAGCAGCAGCAGGTCGGGAGCCTCGAGCAGCAGCTTGCACAGGGCCACGCGACGGCGCTCGCCGCCGGAAAGCACGTTGACCGGCATGTCGGAATCGGGCAGCTGCAGGGCGTCCATGGCCTGGCCGAGCTTGGAATCGATATCCCAGCCGTCGGCGGCGTCGATCTCGTCCTGGAGCTTGCCCATCTCGGCCATGAGGGCGTCCATGTCGCAATCCGGGTCGCACATCTCCTCGCCGATCTTGTTGAAGCGATCGACCTTGGCGATCATGTCGCCAAATGCCATGCGCACGTTCTCGATGACGGTCTTGTCGTCGTCGAGCGGCGGCTCCTGCTGCAGGATGCCCACGGTGTAGCCGGGGGTAAGCCTAGCATCGCCGTTGGAGACCTCCTCGATGCCGGCCATGATCTTGAGCAGGGTCGACTTGCCCATACCGTTGGGGCCCACGACGCCGATCTTGGCACCGGGGTAGAAGCTCAGGGTCACGTCGTCAAGGATCACCTTGTCGCCATGGGCCTTGCGAGCCTGATACATCTGGTAGATAAACTCCGCCATTTGCCTGTTCTATCCTTTCTACCTGCTGTTTTCCTATTCTTGATTCGCTTTAGTAGAAACGAAATGAGGAAACCAGCTCTGAAACGTAACGAAAAAGGGGCATGGTTGCCCACACCCCCTAATACTACCTGGGAAAAGTCCCCCGGAACATACTATGAACTGCGTACGCTAGTTTTCCGCAACCTTAACGAGCGGCTCGCTGAGATTTGCGCCACAACAGATACGAGTAGACGTAGACGGCTCCAACCGAACCAAACGCCAGAACCGCAATCACCGCGGCGACGACTTCACTCGAAAGCACGCTGCCTGCCACGCCCATCACAATCAGGCCAATACCCAGCACCATAAAGCAGGCACCGCCAAAGCGCTGCGTACGGCGCCAGTTCTCGGGATCGGCAAGCGCCCAAGGCGTCTTGATACCGAGCGTATAGTTCTGCTTCACACGCGGCAAGTAGTTGCCTACGCCGATGAACAGCAAACCGATAGCACCGGAAATCAGCACGTTGACCGAACCGACCGCCGGCACCACGCCCCAGACCGTAAGCTCTCCCAGCCAGCTTACGGCACACATGAACAAGGTAAAGGCGATTACGAAGCCCTGATAGAACTTGCCCGAGGTTCGATATGCCTCACCTTTAGGATCGATGCGCGGCACCACGCAGAACATTGCAAGAAGTGCCAGAGGCAGCACGCCGAGCGCGGAGGCCATCCAGCTAGGGCCCCAACCGTCGACGGCGCCGTTCGCTCCCCAGTGCGTGGGAATCTGCGCAGGCAAGCTCGGCATCACCATGAGGTGCGCTACGACATTGGCGACGCACAGAGCAACCAGCGCAATCCACACGCGCGACGATACCCCCGTGGGGTGAATGCCCTTGTTTTCGTTATTCATCCTTATCACCTTCCGTGTTTGTAAAGCCCATAAACCAACCGATCAAGTCCTGCATGACGGTGGTGTTTAAGCTGTATACGATGTTTTGGCCATGGCGCTCGTCGGTCACCAACCCGGCGTTTTTGAGCGTCGCCAAGTGATGGCTCAATGACGGCTTGCTGATGTCAAAATGCTCGGCAAGCTCCCCGGCCGTGCAATTGCCCTCGCGCAGCAGTTCCAAAATGTGACGCCGTGTAGGATCGGCCAGCGCCTTAAAACCCTCTCCCGGCATAAGACCTCCTCTCATCATCTCTCATGACGCGCACACTATACTCGATATTTAGATGTTTGTCTAATTATCTAATCGCAATGCTTCAAACCACATCAAAGTAAACGCCATCGCAACCTATGGCGATTACCTATAATGACGATAGCTAAAACACGATTCGCTTCCCCATCGGAGGATGTCTATGACCGAAACCGCTGCCGCTCTCGTCGAGACACGCGACACCAAGCTCGAGATCATCATGGGCCGCGAGGCACTCGATAAGCTCGCCGATGCTACGGTGCTGATGCTCGGCTGCGGAGGTGTGGGGTCCAATTGCTGCGAGGCGCTCGCCCGCGGCGGCATTGGTCATTTCGTCATTCTGGACAAGGACATCGTCGCGCCCAGCAATATCAATCGCCAGGCTATCGCCTTTCACAGCACCATCGGCAAGCGCAAGGTCGATGTTATGGAAGCCATGATCCACGACATTAATCCCGCCGCCACCGTTATCAAACGCACCGAATACCTGCTGAGCGACAACATCGACGAGTTCTTCGCGAGCGTTTTGGAGCAGACGGACGGCAAGCTCGACTACGTCGTCGACGCCATCGACACCATCTCGGCCAAGCTCACCATTGCCAAATATGCTCAGGACCACGACATTCGTTTGGTTAGCTCCATGGGCGGGGCCAACAAGCTCCATCCCGAGTGCCTCCGCTTTGCCGACATCTTCGATACGGTACGTGACCCCATGAGCCGCATTATGCGCAAAGAATGCAAGAAGCGCGGCATCAAGAGCCTGCACGTACTGTTTAGCTGCGAGGAATCGGTTAAGACACAGCCCCGCGACCCTTCCAACATCCACGAGCGCACCGAGCTGGGAACCGCCAGCTTTATGCCGCCCATCATGGGCCAGATGATCGCCGGCGAGGTTATCCGTCAGATCAGCGGGCGCGGCACCGAGCGCGTACGCGCCGACGGCCAACGCCTGGACTAGCAGGATGTCCTGCGATGGAACCGCAATTCTTTGACACGCATTGTCATCTTGATTTGATGCTCGGCCCCGATGCTGCAGCCAGTGAGTCGGCGGCGTTGGGTCTGGGGCTCTTTGACTGCGGGGTCGACCCACGCGACTTTTCGGCCGCAAACGAGCGCGCCCGTCGCCTACCAGGCATCATCGCTGGCGTTGGGCTCCACCCCTGGTGGCTCGCCGACGGCCGCTGCGGTCCTGCCGAAGTCGATCTGCTTTGCGAAGTTGCTGCCCAAGAGTGCTACATCGGCGAGGTGGGACTCGACTTTTCCGCACGCTTTGCCGGAAGTGAGCCGCTACAAATACAGGCATTTGACCGGCTCTGCGATACGCTCGTGCAGCATCCTCTTACCGGGCGCGTGATATCAATTCACGCCGTTCGTTCGGCAGGAGCCGTACTGGACGTCCTCGAATCGCATGGACTACTCATCCCAAACCCCGACTCCCCCGCTATCATCTTCCACTGGTTTAGCGGCACTTCGAACGAACTCGCCCGCGCGCGAAACGCAAACTGCTATTTTTCCGTGAACGAGCGTATGCTCGCCACCAAGCGCGGTCGCGAATATGCCCGGCAGATTCCACTCGACCGTCTACTGCTCGAGACCGATGCGCCAGCCGAACCAAACACAGAAACAAGCGCGCAGTCGCTCATCAGATCGCTCGCAAGGACCTCGATGCGCATCGTCTCACTCAAAAACTGTGACGCAAAGCGCATCGAGTCGGCAGTTTTAGCAAATGCGCACTCTGTTTTTGACCTTCGCTAACCCCTGTGGGCAAAAATGCCAAGGGGCATGCAAATCGCACAACGCAGTCCCTATTTTGGAAGACAGTACAATTCGGCAGCATTACACCAATTCGTGCATGAGATCACGGTTGCGTGCATACAATTCGTCAAAGATATGACGGCGCGACGCATATAACTCGTGGGCAGTCATATCAGGCACGATTGTTTGCGCAACGCCAAGGACTTGGGCGAGCTCATCCCATGATGCATAGGCGCCACCTGCGAGAGCTGCCATGATGGCATCACCGAAGCATGCGCCCACCGTAACCTTGGCAACCGAGACCTCGCGCCCACATACGTCGGCGATAGCCTGCATCCAAACTGGATTCTTGGTTCCACCTCCGACAAGCATAATGCGCCCAATTGGCAGTCCATGTTCTCGCTCGATAATGTCGACATGGGATGCAACGGTATACGCGACGCCTTCCAAGGCGGCACGAACCATATGGGCTCGCGTATGCCTTCCGGTCAGGCCAAAGAAGACGCCACGCGCCTCGGGATCGTTGAGCGGAGTGCGCTCCCCCGCAAAGTACGGCAGACACAGGAGCCCATCGGCACCCGGCGCCACACCGGCGGCATCATGCGCCATAACCGAATATGCATCGGGGCCACCGTGGCCCTCGGCCTCCACGGCGTCGCGATACAGCTCTTGGCGCAGCCACGATGTGAGCGCACCCGCCGTATTGGTCCCCGCGCAGATCCCGTAAGTTCCGGGAATGATAAACGTCCCTGGCCACAGGCGGGCATCATCGACCATATGATCAGCTAGATAGATGAAATACGCCGTACTCCCCAACTGAACCATCATATCGCCGGGACGAAATACACCCGTCGAAATGGCCTCGGCACCAGAGTCGCCCGTTCCCACTAAGACAGGTGTCCCTGCCGCGAGCCCCGTCGCCTCAGCCGCACGCTGAGTAATCACCCCGGCAATATCGGTAGCCGACATTACCTCCGCCATCTGGTCAGGCCGGCAGAAACGAGCACATTCCCGAGCATCAACCTTCCAAGTGAAGCGGTCGTATAGGGGAAGAAAATCCTCCGCCAAATAACGGTCCACCGTAAAACGCCCCGTCAACTTCGCGCACAGAAACGATGACGCCGTCAGGAACTTCGCGGCACGTTCGTGCACCTCGGGCATATTCTCCTTAAACCACAAGATCTTGGGAGCAATATCTGACGAACAGGGATCATGCCCGAAAAGCTCGCGTGCGCGATCTGACCCATATTCGGAAAGAAGCTCGTCGATCTGCGGCTTCGAACGTGCATCGACTCCGTACAAAATCGCGGGCGCTAGCGCGTTGCACTCGGTGTCGACCGGTACGCAGTCGCAACCCAATGCGGAAAGGCCCACGCATCCGATCTGTGCCGCGTTAACCCCCGATCGCACCACCAGCTCGCGCGACAAGCGGCAAAAATCGCCCCACCAAACTGCCTCCGCATCATGCTGGTACCATCCATCACGCGGGTTCTCCGTCTCGTGTCCACAAGAGGCCTGGCAAATGATGTTGCATCGATCATCGATTAAAACGCCTTTAGAGGCGCTTGTCCCAATATCAATACCCAGATAGAGCGCCATAGGTGCCTACTCCCCTCGCGCCGTACGAGCGGCAGCCATAAAACGAGCTACCCGCTCAACATCAACCGGGGCATCCAGCTTTCCGTCGCGCTTTAAGCAGGTGCCGACAAACGCGCCATCGTAGTGAGCAAATACGTCAGCCACGGTATTTTCGCGACAACCGGTGCCACATACCACGGGTACTTCGCCAACACGCTCGCGGACTTCATCGGCAAGCTCGCCCGAAGCGCCACGACCGGCAGCCGAACCGCCGATGACCATCGCATCCGGAAGGCAATTAAAGAGAAGTGAATCGGCAATGTCCGCAGTCGTGCGGTCGTTGAGATAAACCTCCCCCTCGCTCGTGATGAAGTGAAAAAGCTTGAGATCGTCCAGGCGCAGCGCCGCCTTGCGACGCATGGTGTGAGCGAAATCTCGGTTAATCAGCCCGAGATCACCGGCCCAGGCACCGCAAAAATTGCAACGCGTGAACTGCGCGTCGACGGCAGCGCACAGCTCGATTGTGGCATCACCATCGTAAATAGCTTCAGCTCCCCAAGGAGTCGACAAATCATGGGATAGAGCCCCGATTACATAGCCCATCGATGCAAGGGTTGAGGGAGAAACATGCTGCTCATAGGGCATCGAGAGCTCATTGGTAATCAAAATGCCATCGACACCGCCCTGCTGCAACGCCTCGAGATCGCGCTTGGCGGCTTCCACGACCTGCGACACGCTTCCGCCCGGGTAATACAGTGGATCGCCCGGCAGAGGACGCAGGTGCAGCATTCCAATAACCGGCTTTTCGGTCTTGAACATCGAGGTTAGAAACGACATAACGTGCTCCTTCTTAGGGTCATTGCAGGGACGTTACTCCCCCAGCACCTCGACGTACACTTTTCGCTTCTGCGGACCGTCAAACTCCGCAAGATAGATGTTCTGGGCACCTCCGCACACGATGTGGCCATCTTGGACGGGAAAGAAGCAACTGTTTCCACAAATCATGCTCTTGATATGCCCACAGGAGTTGTTACCGGTGGCTCCATAGCTCGGCAGGAAGTGTGCATGCGCATAGGGGGCATCGAGTGGGGCGATGCGATCAAGCGTCTCCATAAGATCCGTCTCCACGCAGGGCAGTCCCTCGTTTACCACGATTCCACAGGTCGTATGCGACAAAATAATCGCTGCCAAGCCATTGGTCACCGAGCTGCGTTCGATGGCAGCGTGCACATCTTCGGTAATATCGATGAACTGGTCCGGAGCAGTCGATAGATAGCTCAATGTCTCGAGCGTCACCATGTTTACTCATCCCCTTCAAGAAAACGCAGGGCATTACCCCAGTAGAGCCTTTCTCGCGCATCATCGCGCATGAGCACGGTATCGAGCGCCCGCTTGAGTTTGAATGCACGGAAACGCGGCGTATTGCTGGCGAACATCACTTGATGCGATAGCGCGCGCTCATACCACAGCGGCCCCATATCGACCGTGAAAAGGCGCTGCATCATCTCCTCGGGCGAATCGATGTAAGTGATAGAGGTGTCCGTGTAGCAGTTGGGATACTTGAGCAGCATCGCCACGGTCTCGCGCACCCAGGGCCAGCCAAAGTGGGTCAAACTAAAGCGCACATTTGGATGCGTTGCGATTGTGTGCTCAAATGCAAGCGGGTTACTGCGCGAGAGCTCTGCGCCCGGCTCCCAAGACATACCGGCATGGAAAACCACCGGCTTGTTATAGCGCTCGCACAGCTCGTAAAGCGGCTCGGCCACAGCATCATCGGGGGCAAAACCCTGCTTTGCCGGATGCAGGCAAAGCCCCTTTGCCCCCAACTCGGTAAAGGCGCGCTCCAATTCGTCTACGGCACCGCTCACCTGCGGATCTACGCTCGCAAATCCCCACAGACGATCGGGGTGCGCGGCAACCAGCATGGCAATCTGGTCATTGGTGCCAAAGTGTCCTCCGCATGCCGTGGTTACATCGAGCGGCATGAGCACGCTCTTCCGCACGTCGCAGACGTCCATCTCGACTTGAAGCTCATCCCAATCCATGGGGCCCATATGCCCCATACCAAATTCTCGTGACCAAAAACCGAATCCATCAGGCTCATCACCCGGCGTACAGATCTCGCCATAGAGCATAGGATGGACCAACATGTCGATAACCATTTCGTACTCCTTTCCAGGCATTTGGCCCTAGTACGGCTCAAACGAACCAATCACTCGGGACGACAGTTCAGCGCCCGCCTTCATACACGCCGGAATATCAAGGCCATCGATCACGCCCTTGGTAAACCCGGCAATATACGAGTCGCCGGCACCCACGGTGTTAACGACCTTCTCCGCCGGCACGATCCCGCACTCATAGAAGCGCTCACCGTCATAGGCAATGCTTCCCTTCTCACCAAGCGTGGCAACTGCCACCCGCGGTCCCAGCTCCTGTACGTGACGTACCCAATCACGCAGCTCCGGAGTGTCCTCTTCAAACGACATGAACGCATAGTCAACGTAGGGAAAATGGTTCTCGCAGGCATATTCGGGATCCTGGCTGAACACCGAGAAGTCCATAACCACCGTCTTGCCCGCATCATGCCATTCGGGCAGGAGGTCCAAACAATTGCCAAACAGGTCGGTGTGAATGATGTCATGTTCTAGGATAAACGCCCGGTCATCTTCATTCGGTCGATATGCCTCCATTACGCCATCGATTGCCTCGAGATGTACGCGATCGACGCCGTCTTTCAACGCCATGAGCATCACCGAGGTGTCGCCATCCTCCACCCGCAGATGTGAGATATCGAACCCCTCAGCGGCCAGCGCCTCCCTCATCTTGTCTCCGTACTCGTCCTTGCCGACAACCGACACGGCAGATACCGAAACGCCCATTCGTGCAAGATGGATACCCCAGTCAATGCCATTGCCAGTCGGATAGAACACGCCGATGTTTTGATAGACGTCCGCGCAGCAAAAACCAGCCGCACACGCTTTAATACCCATGGTCTTCTCCAATGTACAAAAGGGGACCCACCACATGGCGAGCCCCCTTTTCGCGTTTCGCTTATTGTTTTGCATCGGCTGTCCAAAGCCTCATAGCCAGACCGCCGTACGCTTTCTTAAGCTATTCGACGATTGGTGCTCCGTGGCCCCAAGAACCTTCCATGCCGCACACGGTCGAGGCAAACCCGGCAGCAAAGTCGAGCGCGCGCTCGATGGCCTCGGCGCCATCTTCACCACGCTTGGCGGAATCGAGATAGCACATCAAAAACGAGGTGAGGAACGAGTCGCCCGCCCCCATGGTGTCCTTCATGTCCGTTACCGGTTTAGCCAGCTGGCGGTAATAACGCTCGCCGTCGTAAGCAATGCAGCCCTCGGCGCCCGCCGTAGCCGACACAAAACGCGGACCCAGGCCCTTCACCCATGCCAAACGCTCGCGAATCTCGTCCTCACTCGCAGCATCCGCCGCACTAAAGAAAGCAAAATCAACGTAGGGCGCAATCTGCTCGTAGTACTCGTCGGTGGAGTCGTCCGAAAAGTCAAAAGAGACCGTGACGCCCGCAGCCTTCAGCTTGGGCAGCTCGCGCTCGGTAAAGCAATAGTTACCCGAATGAACCACATCGAACTGCTTCATGTACGAAAGGTCAAAGCGATCGAGGACATAGCGCGCATCGCCACGGATACCGCCCTCGTTGGAGCCGAGGAAGACACGGTCACCGTCAACGACGGTCACGCGAGCCGCTCCGTTCTCGCCAATCATCTGCTCGCACTTGTCAAGCTCGATACCCTCATCCTCGAGGCTTGCAATGACATGCTCGGCAGCGGCATCATTGCCAAAAATGCCCATGTATGCGGAGCGTGCGGCACCGCATTTCTTGGCATAAACGGCGAAGTTCACCGCATTGCCGCCGGGATACATGGTGTGGATATGCTCGTAGCGATCGACGACGTTGTCGCCAAATCCGAGCGCGTTAACGTTAAATGCCATGGCCTTTGCTCCTTCTAGTACTCGACAACACCCATATAGCGACGGAAATCGGGATCGTGATCAAACACCTTGCCGCGTGCGGCACGCAGCTCGCAGTTCATGGCGTAGAACAGCACCGGGTCCAGATAGGCACGGACGCTCGCCGGCACGGCTTCCATACCGTACTCCTTGGCATCGAGCACCATCAGCGTATCGGTATGCGTCTTAAGGAACGCTAGGGCGCGCTCGTCCATAGCACGGCACTCGCTGGAGCCCATCTGCAGGAAGTAAAAAACGCCATCCTGAGTAGCCTCGAAGGGGCCATGGAAGTACTCGGCAGAGTGGATGTAGCTGCAATGCTGCCACTGCATCTCCATAAGAGAGCAGATAGCGAAACCGTAGGTCTGGCTAAAGTTGGGACCGCTGCCCAGAATATAGAAGAACTCGTGCTCCTGGCAAAGCTTGGCAAAGCAATCGCCCAGCTCGGCATTTACCTTCTCGCGTGCCGGGGGAAGAATCTTATCCATCTCGGCGATACCGGCATACATATCGGCAAGATCAGCGTAACCCTCCTGCTGATCGAGCAGCTCTGCCGCAAGCGACAGCGAAATGCCAGCGGGGACCTCGGCCTGCGGCACGCCCTCGCCCCACGGGTAGACCCACGTGGTCCATTTACCGGTGTCGATCTTAGATCCAGCGTTGTCGGTCTGGGCGATCACCGTAGCGCCGGCAGCAAGGGCAATCTCGCAGCCCTCGACGACCTCGGGGGTGTTGCCACTGTGGCTACAAGCGATGACCAGGGACTTCTCGCCCAGACGACGCGGACGCATGATATCGAACTCGCGAGCCGTATAGATATACGAAGTGAAGGTGGTTGCCTCGCGCTGCAGAAGCTCATGGGCCGGGATCAAATCGATCATGGAGCCACCGCAAGCAATCCAGTAGACGCTGTCGAACTTGCCCTTCTCGGCAATTGCCTCTTTGATCAGATCGTGTGCGTTCATATCCAGTTCCTTTCTTGTTTGGCCGCAATCAATGACATTGGCTGCGTGGCCGATAGTTGTTTTAGTCAATCACATATTTCTCGAATGCGGCCATGTTCTTGGCATCTGCCGCCGCCGGATCATCGTAGTAACGACCGTCCGTTATTTCCTGGCCCAGCATGCCGTCGAAACCATGGGCGTTGAGCGTGGCGACGAAGGCGTCCATATCGTGCTTGCCATCGCCCCACACCAGATGGCCATACGGGTCACCGTCGATAAAGTGCATCTCGTGAATTGCCCCATCACCAAAGGCGGCAAACCAGTCCTCGAGCGTCTCGCCTGCAACGCCCATC
>RQBM01000053.1:0-12766 GCA_008668795.1 Collinsella aerofaciens
ATGATCGGTCGAAGGACCGTCGGCCAGAGGCTCGCCCTGCTCAACGGTGTCACCGACGCGCACGAGCGGACGGTGGTTAATGCAGGTGGACTGGTTGGAGCGCTGGTACTTGGCCAGGTGATACTCGTCCATGCCGCCGGCATGCTTGACGATGATCTTGGCGGCGTCGGCAAAGATGACCTCGCCGGCGTTCTTGGCCAGGGTGACCTCGCCGGAGTCCAGAGCGGCGCGACGCTCCATGCCGGTACCGACATAGGGAGCGGCGGGGTGAACCAGCGGCACGGCCTGACGCTGCATGTTGGCGCCCATCAGCGTACGCTTAGCGTCGTCGTGCTCGAGGAACGGGATCAGCGTGGCTGCGACGGAGAGCATCTGACGCGGCGAGACGTCCATGTAGTCGACGTCCTCGACAGGCACGTCGGCGGGAGCGCCGAAGGAGCCGTCGAAGTCGCGGGTACGGGCGATCACGGTATGCGGACGGACGATCTTGCCCTCGGCATCGGTCGTGATGAACTCGTTGGTCTTGGGATCGAGCGGCGTGTTGGCCGGCGCGATGACGTGCTTCTCTTCCTCGTCAGCGGTCATCCAGTCGATCTGGTCGGTGGCAACGCCGTTCTCGACGCGGCGGAACGGAGCCTCGATGAAGCCGTACTCGTTGACGCGGGCGTAGAGGGCGAGCGAGCCGATCAGGCCGATGTTGGGGCCTTCGGGGGTCTCGATCGGGCACATGCGGCTGTAGTGCGAGTTGTGAACGTCGCGGACGGCCGTCGGCACGTTGGTGCGGCGGCTGGAGCCGGACTTGTGGCCGGCAAGACCGCCAGGGCCGAGTGCGGACAGACGGCGCTTGTGGGTCAGACCGGTCAGGGGGTTCGCCTGGTCCATGAACTGCGAGAGCTGCGAGGAACCGAAGAACTCCTTGATGGAGGCCACGATCGGGCGGATGTTGATGAGCGACTGCGGGGTGATCTCGTCGATGTCCTGGGAGCTCATGCGCTCACGGACGACGCGCTCCATACGGCTCATGCCGATACGGAACTGGTTGGCGACGAGCTCGCCGACGGTGCGGATGCGGCGGTTGCCAAAGTGGTCGATGTCGTCGACCTTGAAGCCCTGCTCGCCGGCAGCGAGGGACAGCAGGTAGCGCAGCGTCGCGACGATATCCTCGTCGGTGAGCACCGTGACCTCTTCCTCGGTGGTGAGGTTGAGCTTCTTGTTGACCTTGTAACGGCCGACGCGGGCCAGATCGTAGCGCTGCGGGTTAAAGAGCAGGCCCTCGAGCAGGCTGCGGGAAGCGTCCACGGTGGGAGGCTCGCCCGGGCGCAGGCGACGGTAGATCTCGATAAGGGCATCCTCGCGGGTGAGAGCGGTATCGCGCTCCAGGGTGCGCTTAATCACATCGGAGTTGCCGAGCAGCTCGATGATGTCGTCGTTGGTGACGGCGATGCCAAGGGCGCGCAGGAACATCGTGGCGCTCTGCTTACGCTTACGGTCGATGGAGACCATGAGCTGGTCGCGCTTGTCGACCTCAAACTCAAGCCAGGCACCGCGGGACGGGATGATCTGGGCCTTGTAGATCTGCTTGCCCGAATCCATCTCGGAGCTGTAGTACACACCCGGGGAACGGACGAGCTGCGAGACGACGATACGCTCGGTACCGTTGATGATGAAGGTGCCCTGATCGGTCATCATGGGGAAGTCGCCCATAAAGACGAGCTGCTCCTTGATCTCGCCGGTCTCCTTGTTGGTGAGACGGACGTCGGTCAGAAGCGGAGCCTGATAGGTCATATCCTTCTCGCGGCACTCCTCGACGGTGTGCGCAGGGTCGCCGAACTGATGCTCGCCGAAGGTAACCTCGAGAACATGGTTCTGGCTCTGGATGGGGCTGGATTCCTTGAACGCCTCACGAAGGCCCTCGTCCTTAAAACGCTCAAAGGATTCCCTTTGAACAGAGATAAGGTTGGGGAGCTCCATGGCCTCCGGGATTTTCCCGAAGCTGACGCGCTTGCGCTCAGTGGCAGTGTATGCGTAGGTCACCAGGTTTTTCCTCCTTCACGGAAATGCTCGGTGGGTTGGCGAGGCATAGCTTCGCCAGTTATCGCAACCTAATAGTTTATCAGGTACCGACCGTTGGGCAAGAAAAGCCTTGACGCGATTGAGTTTTTGGAGTAGCAAAGTTTTTCGACAGAAAACACGCAGGTAGATGTATATGTATCGAACATCTGTTCATATATTTTCTGTGAACAGAGAGCCGGCAATCGCAGCTCTTATAAAAAACGGGCGCGAACCGAGGTCCGCGCCCGTAAATGTCGATGCCCGAAGGCTTACTTGCGCATCAATCCGCCGCGCTCGTCGATGGCGTCCCAGAAGGCGCTGGCAAAGCGAGGATCGCTTGCGGCCATGAGGGCGTTGGTGGCCATCCAGCCAGACGGGGTGCCGGTGTCGTAGCCCGACAGCGGGTCGATAACGACAGCGTACATAGCCTCGCGATCGAGCGAGCGGGCCATGGCGTCGGTGAGCTGAATCTCGCCGCCCTTGCCGGCCTGCTGATCAGCGAGCAGGTCCATGACCAGCGGGCTCAGCAGATAACGGCCGACAATGTACAGGTTGGACGGAGCCGCCTCGGGAGCGGGCTTCTCGACCAGACCGCCGATACGCCAGACAGTGCCCGGCTCTACATCGGCAACGTCCTCGGCGCCCTCGAGCGAACCGACGCGCTCACCGGCGATAACGCCGTAGCGGCTGACTTCCTCGGGCGAGCAAGCAGCGACGGCGATAACCGAAGCGCCACCGTGCTCCTTGGAAACGGCGAGCATCTTGTCGCAGATGTCGCGGTTAGGCACAACGTAGTCGCCCAGAAGAACCAGGAAGTTCTCCCCTGCCACGGCGTCGGCAGCAGAGCGGATAGCATGGCCGAGGCCCTTGGGCTCGTACTGATAGCGGAAGTCGACCGGCATACCGCCAGCGTGGGCGACGGCATCGGCATAGGCGTTCTTGCCGCGCTCGCGCAGCAGGTTCTCGAGCGAGCGATCGGGCTGGAAGTAGTTCAGCAGCTCGGGCTTGCCGGGAGAAGTAACGATGATGGCGTCGTCGACTTCCTCGGGGTCGAGCGCCTCCTCGACGACGTACTGAATGACGGGCTTGTCGAGCACCGGCAGCATCTCTTTGGGCGTGCACTTGGTGCCAGGCAGAAAACGCGTGCCAAGACCGGCGGCGGGGATGATTGCCTTCATGTTATTCAAAGATCCTTTCGCAGGCGCAAAAGCGCCCCATGCGTGCGGCACACAGCCGCAGACCAAATTGCGATACTTAAGCATCTTACCGCTGGAACTATATGTCGCTACAAGGCAGAGACAATTCTTCAGCAGGTCAACGCAAATTATTGCTCGAATGGTGCAATTTTATTGCCCAACGGCAGGACACCCGATACGACGCAAATCACAGAACATGGCAGTTTAAGCAACCGATCTCGAGGGACCGAAAAACAAAAAAGACGGGGCTCGCAATGCGAACCCCGTCTGCAAAGAAATCTGGCGAGAAAGCCTGATTACTTGAGGGTGACAGCAGCGCCAGCAGCCTCGAGCTTCTCCTTGGCAGCCTCGGCGTCCTCCTTCTTGGCACCCTCGAGAACAGCCTTGGGAGCGCCCTCGACGACCTCCTTGGCCTCCTTCAGGCCAAGGTTGGTGAGCTCACGGACGGCCTTGATGACCTGGATCTTGTTGTCGCCGAAGCCCTCGAGCACGACGTCAAACTCGGTCTTCTCCTCGGCCTCAGCAGCGCCAGCAGCGGGAGCGGCGACAACAGCGGCAGGAGCAGCGGCGGAAACGCCGAAGGTGTCCTCGATAGCCTTAACGAGCTCGGAAGCCTCGAGAAGGGTCATTTCCTTAAGAGCATCGATGATCTCATCGGTGGTAAGCTTAGCCATTTCTAAGTCCTTTCGGTTTCCGTGCGAATGCACGGAGATCAGTTAAAACACGGCGCGAATGCGCCAGGGGTGCGGCGTTGCCGCCGCGGGTGAAAACAGCGACTAGGCTGCCTTCTGCTCGGAGACCTGCTGAATCGAACGAGCGAGACCAGAGGAAACGCCGTTGACGCAGACAGCGATGTCGCGAGCGAAACCGGAGATGAGACCGGCGATCTGGCCGAGAAGCTGATCCTTGGTGGGCAGCTCGGCGATAGCCTTAACATCATCAGCGGAAACGGCCTTGCCGTCGGAGATACCGCCCTTGATCTCAAGGACGCCCTTGGACTTAGCGGAGAAGTCCTTAAGGGCCTTAGCGGCCTCGACCGGCTCGGACTCGTAGAACACATAAGCGACGGGGCCGGCGAGAATCTCGTCGAGCTCGGGCTGCTCCTGGTTCTTGAGAGCGATCTTGACCAGGTTGTTCTTGTAGACCTTCATCTCGGCACCGCACTCGCGAAGCTGATGACGCAGCTCCTGAGCCTGCTTAACCGTCAGACCGTTGTAGTTGACGACGAACAGACCGGCGTTCTCGGCGATACGGGACTCGATCTCTGCAACCTTGTCGATTTTGTACTGCTGGGGCATGAATTACACCTCCTCGAATTCTTTCCGGGCACGGTCCGCCACAAGGACGTGACGGGGGCATGTCCAAAAAGAAAGCCCCCGCGCTGCATGAGCGACGGGGGCGAGAAGACATATCTACTCGACCACCTCGGCTGGCGGGAAGTCCCATTAAGCTCGCGGGTAAGACCCGTTTGCGCCGGCTGTCTCTGGCAGCGGATTCGTGCGTGAACCGAAAGTATTATGGCGGGGACCCCGGCGTCGGTCAACGGGCGCGAGGATTCGTACACAAACCCTGCATACGCTCCGACCGGGAGGGGCAGGGCGAGTTTTCCGCTCGATCAAGTCCTGGGCTCGCACGAAGGCCACATTAAGTGGCCTTCGGCTCGTGCGGAATCTACGGAAAACTCGCCCTGCCCCTCCCGGCCGGAGCTACGTTGCCTTTGCTGCGAATCCTCGTGTCCGTTGGCCGGCGCGCCCCACGCATAACCCTTATGTCGGTGGGCTGATGTGTTGCGTCCCGTTGGGCTATAAGGTTGAAATGAAGGTGGACAGGCGATTTAGGCCTTCGTCCAGGTTTTCGTCGGAGACGCAGTAGCTGAGGCGGATGTGGCCTTCGGTGCCGAAACAGTCGCCCGGGACTAGGGCTACGTTGGCCTCTTTGATGGCTTTGATGCAGAAGCCCTCGCTGGTTAGGCCGAACTTTTTGATGCTCGGGAAAGTGTAGAAGGCTCCTGCGGGCTCTACTACGTCGAGGCCCATGGCGTCTAAAGCTGCGAGCACGCGTTCGCGACGGGCTCGGTAGACTTTGAGCATGGGGGTTGGGTCGACGGTCAGGGCTCGGGCCGCGGCGTCCATCTCGAAGGAGACGGCGCTCGATACTAGGTATTGGTGAGCTTTTGCGATCTCGGCGATGACGGGTGCCGCTGCTGCGAGCCAGCCCAGGCGCCAGCCGGTCATGGCCCAGGGCTTGGAGAAGCTCTCGATGACGACCGTCTGATCGCGAAGCTCCGGGTGATGCTGGGCAAAGCGCTCGTAGCCATCCACATAAACCAGGCGGTTGTATACGTCGTCGCAGACCACGTAGATGCCCGTCTGCTCCGCCACGTGCGCCACGGCGTCAAGCGAAGCCGCGTTGAGGATACAGCCCGTAGGATTGTTGGGCGAGCAGATGACGATGGCCTTGGTCGCCGGCGTCACGCAAGCACGAAGCGCATCCTCGTCAATCTGAAATTGCGCAGGCTCCGTATCCAAAAAGACTGCTTTGGCGTGGTTGGCCACGACGATGCTCTCGTACAGGCCAAAGGCCGGCGTGGGGATAATGACCTCGTCGCCGGGGTTGAGCATAGCCATGAATGTTGCCGACAGTGCCTCGGTCGCACCGTCGGTCAGGATGACCTCATCGGCGGAAAACGCCAGGCCCGCGTCATCCATATATTTGGACAGTGCATCACGCAGGGCGGGGCGACCGTTGTTGGGCGGATAGTGCGTGTCACCGCGGTCCAGTGCGGCGGTCACCTCGGCGCTAATCACATCGGGCGTGGGAAAATCGGGCTCGCCAAGCGCAAGCGCGATGCACCCCGGGTGCTGGGCGGCGAGCGCGTTAATCCGGCGGATGCCGGAGGGCTTGAGCGTGGCAAGCGAGGTATTCATGGGCAGACGCATGGCGTTCCTTTCGTAAGGGTTGCACTAGGATAGCGCGGCGGGGCGCCGCCAGACGGTGTAACCTAAACGGAAACGAGCCGGAAAGGAGATGGCATGGAGACGACCGCGCGTGGCGACGTACCAAAGACACTGCAAACCATTGCGTATATCAGTATTCCCAATAGCGCCGATCTTGATTTTTTGCTCTGGGACCTGCAGGATGCCATCGCCGCCTATGCCCGGTTTTCCGGCACCGTACTCCCCCACCCGGTTGACTTGAAGGCGGATAATGCCGACGGCGTTGCCGATGGCATCGTGCTGGCCATTGAAGATATGGCTGACGATGAGACGTTGACTGCTATCGAGCAGGCGCTTGAGCGCTTTGGCAGTACGGGAACGCGTGTCTATGCCGTGATCCAAGCCGCACAAGAGAGCACTGAGCAGGCGCGTGGGGCCGCCGTTCGCCTGCACAAGGCATGTGAGCGCCATGACCAATTGTGGTGTGGCGGCGTTGCCATTTGCGCTGGCAGCGGCATTGCGGCGCTTCGCCATTCCCCACGCATGGGCCTCTTGCGCCGACCATTTTCGGAAGCGATGGATAAGCTTGTGGGCGCTGTGCGCATGGGCTGCTCCGTCGAGCATGCACAGCGACTTGGCGGCGGCAATGCCGGTAGCGTCGATGCCGACGGCATGGTGCGCGCCAGGCCCGCGCTGCCCACACCGATCTGGCATGCCATCATGAAACGCCTCGGCACCCATGCTCAATCAAGGATCTAGACTACCGTGCGATCCAGTCAACGGCTTCGCGCCAACGCTCAACAAGACGTTCCAGACGCCAAGCCGCGTTAGCGGGACTAGTTGACGGCAATACGACAGCGGGCAGGCCTGTCCGCTCCTTTAGATAGCGCTTATAGAGGCGCCCCGCCGTACCTCCGTTACACACCACCAGCTCAATAGGCGCATTGCCCGTAATGCGCTCAATATGTGCCGGAACGACGTTTTTGATGCTGGCGTCGCTCGAGCCCTTAATGTCGCAGCTCTCGATCACATCCCACAGGGCCACGCCGCCGTTCAGCAGCATGGCCCGCTTGGCGGCAATGGAGGCATCGAGCGTCGCGGGCTCACCGTTTGCCAAAGGATCGCCCTCGTTGGACGGCACGGATACACCGAGGCACGCGGCCATCACACGCCAAAAGCGGTTCTGCGGATTGCCATAGTAGAAGGCATTGGCACGCGAGAGCACCGAGGGAAACGACCCCAGCACCAAAACGCGCGAGCGCTGGTCGAACACAGGCTCAAACCCATGCTCAATATGTTGATAGTCCTCGTCAGACACGGCCATGGGCTAGGCTCTCAACAGATAGCGCACCTCGTAGGGTGCAAGTTCAAGGGTGCCCGTCAGCTCGACCGTGGGAGCATCGTCGGCAAGCAAGTCGACGAAGGAGCCGTTGAGTTCGCCGGCGCCAAAGGTGTAAGGCTCGCCCACGGCGTTCACCGCCACGAGCACCGTCGCGTCGTCGCAGGCGCGCTCGAACAGCAGCTGCTTGTTCTGGATCACCACGTTGCGATAGGTACCGTAGTTGAGAGCACGGGCCGCCGCGTCGTCGGCCGAACGAAGGTGTGCGAGCTGCGTGATGAACGCCGTCAGCTCGTTGGGCGCAGGCTCATCGAGCGCAGGTCGCAGAGCCCAGTCACCATCGGGGTCGCCCTTTTCGCCAGGAATCCCCCACTCGCTGCCATAGTAGACGCACGGAATGCCCGGCATACCAAAGAGCATGCCGTAGGCGGGACGCAGGCAGGATTTGTCGGTGAGGATACTTGCCAGGCGCGGCACATCGTGGTTGTCGACAAACGAAAGCAGATGTTTGCCGCGGTAGATGCACCAAGGGTCGCCGCCAAACTGACGGTGCAACGAATGGGCGATCTCGAACATGTTGACCGAGTTAAAGCTGGAATACAGGCCCTTGTAGCACTCGTAATTAGTGCACGAGTCGAGCATCTCGTCGTTGACGATTTGGTTGTAGTCGCCGTGGAGCGTCTCGCCGATCAGCACAAAGTCGGGCTTGAGCTCACGGGTAAAGACGTGCAGGCGGCGCATAAAGTCGCGGTCGAGCATATAGGCAACGTCCAGGCGCAGGCCGTCGACGCCAAAGACCTCGGCCCAGCGGCGCACGGACTCGAGCAGGTAATCGACCACAGCGGGATTTTGCAGGTTGAGCTTCACAAGCTCAAAATGGCCTTCCCAGCCCTCGTACCAAAAGCCATCGCCATAGCAGGAATCGCCGTCAAAGCTAATGTGGAACCAGTCCTTGTACGGCGAGTCCCACTTGCGCTCCTGCACATCGCGGAAGGCCCAAAAACCGCGGCCGACGTGGTTGAAGACGGCATCGAGCACCACGCGGATGCCATGGGCATGCAGCGTGTCGCATACGGCGGCAAAGTCGGCGTCCCCACCCAGGCGGCGGTCGATGTGGCGCAGGCTGCGTGTATCGTAGCCGTGACTATCAGATTCGAGCAGCGGGTTGATGAGCACAGTGCCAACGCCGAGTTCCTGCAGGTAGTCGGCCCATTGGGCAATCTTCATGATGGGCGCATCGGGGTTTGGCGCGGCGTTGACAGCCTGGGCGAGCTCATCCTCGGCAACGGGCGCGGCGTTTTCGCGCGGAGCTCCGCAAAAGCCCAGCGGATAGACCTGATAGAACGTCGTCTCGTATGCCCACATAGCAGCCTCCCGGTAAGCTCAACACAACGCCATCCATTGTATGCCTGCCGTGCATCCCCTCCTCCAAAATAAGTTGCGGTGAAATAGGGACTGTTGAGACCAATAAACCGGGCAAACAGTCTCTATTCCACCGCAACTGATGAGGGAACGTGATTAGGCGACGGGCTTTGCGCGGCGTATGGCCGGGAACAGCACCGTAATGGCGAGGATGACGCCCACGACGGTAATCGCCCCGCCCGCGAAGCCAATCCAGGAGATACCGGGACCCGAAACCACGGCGCCGCCGATCGCGGTGCCCGTGCCGATGCCGAGGTTAAACAGGCCCGAGAAGATCGACATGGCAACGGCCGACGAATCCGCCGGCGTGTACTTGATGAGCTCGGCTTGGAACGCCACGTTAAAGGCCGTGGCGCAGCAGCCCCACAGTGCGCAAACGGCAAGCACTGCCGCGAGCGATGACGCGGCCGGACCCATGAGCAGCAGAGCCACCGGCACGCCGGAGAGTGTGATAGCCAAGAACGGAAAGCGATGCCCATCGAACAGTCGGCCGAACAGCCAGCTTCCGAGCAGACCGGAGCAGCCAAACGCCGTCAGCGTCATGGTAATAGCGCTTGCGTCGACATGCGCGACCTGTGCCAGGAACGGCTCGATATAGCTGTAACCCGCGTAGTAGCCGGTCGCCATAAAAACCGTGACCGCATAAAGCGCGATGAGGAACGGGTTCTTGAGCAGCTCGGGCAGCTGTTTGACGGTAAAGCGCTCACCCGCCGGCATGGCCGGGAACACCGCTGCCTGGTACACCACCGCGGCGGCAGAGAAGGCCCCGACCACGGCAAACGTCATGCGCCAGCCCACGGCCAGGCCGATGGCGCGACCGATCGGCAGGCCAAAGATTTGCGCGATGGACGAGCCCGTAGCGATCATGCTGATGGCGAGCGCCCCGTGGCGGGTGTCGACAAGGCGCGAGGCCATGATCGAGGCGACTGACCAGAACACAGCATGTGCGCAAGCGACCACCAGGCGCGCACAGATCAGGATGGGATATGTCGGTGCCACAGCGGACAGGAACTGACCCAGAGAAAACACGGCGAGCACGCCGAGCAGCATACGCTTGAACTCAAAGCGCGAGGCAAACACCATGAGTGGCAGCGACAGCAGCATGACGCCCCAGGCGTAGACCGAGATCATGATGCCGGCCTGGGCCTCGGTGAGCGAGAACGACGCGGCAATATCAGTCAGAAGGCCGATGGGCATAAACTCCGACGTGTTGAACACGAACGCACAACAGGCGAGCCCGATAAGAGGGAGCCACTGCTTGAGTGAGATGCCATCTTGTCTTGCCTGACTCATATATAACGTCTCCAATCATTTTGAGCGGAGGCGATTATATAGCAACGGCCCCGCATCCGTCAGCAACAGATGCGGGGCCGAAAACAATTCGATACACAGAGGTTGCGCCGTCAATTCATAACTAAGCCAACCCCAGCAACATGCCCGCCGAATGCACGACAAACGCCACGATCCAGGCGACCGTCACTTGAAACGCGAACACGGCAACGGCGTAGCGCGCGCCCAGCTCGCTCTTGACGGCGCCGATGGCTGCCACACAGGGCGGGTACAGCAGCGTAAAGACCAGGAACACATAGGCAGTGAACGGCGAAAACATGGTCGACAGTGCCGCGGGCGAGGTCGCGCCCAAAAGCACCGTGAGCGTCGAGATGACGCTCTCCTTGGCGATGAGTCCCGTGACGAGCGCCGTCGAGGCGCGCCAGTCGCCAAAACCGAGCGGGGTCAACACCGGCGCGATGATGCTACCCAGACCGGCAAGCAGACTCTGCGACTGATCGGCGACCACATTAAAGCGGATGTCGAACGTCTGAAGGAACCAGATGACCACGGTAGCGGCAAAGATAATGGTAAAGGCCTTGGTAATAAAGTCTTTGGCCTTATCCCATGCCAGCATCACCGTCGTCTTGACGCTCGGCAGGCGGTAATTGGGCAGCTCCATGATAAACGGCACCGGGTCGCCCTTAAATGCCGTGCGGTTGAGTACCAAAGCCGCGATACAGCCAACCGCAATGCCGATCAGATAGAGCGAGACCATGGCGGGAACCGTCGCCTGTGGGAAAAACGCCCCGCACAGCAGACCATAGACCGGCAACTTGGCCGAGCAGCTCATGAACGGCGTGAGCATGACCGTCATCTTGCGGTCGTGCTCGGATGGGAGCGTACGGGTCGACATGATAGCCGGCACGGTGCAGCCAAACCCGACGAGCATGGGTACAAAGCTGCGGCCCGACAGGCCAAAACGACGCAGCACCTTATCCATGACAAAGGCCACGCGCGCCATGTAGCCCGAGTCTTCCAGAATGGAGAGGAACAAGAAGAGCACGACGATAATCGGCAGGAAGGTCAGTACACTACCCACACCCGTAAGCACGCCGTCGACAGCCAGCGAGCGCACTACGTCGTTGGTGCCGAACGCCTTGAGACCCGCATCGGCCGAGGCGATGATGGCAGCGATGCCGTCCTCCATAAGTCCCTGCAACGCCGCGCCGATCACGCCAAACGTCAGCCAAAAGACGAGACCCATGATCACCAGGAACGCCGGAATGGCCGTGTAACGACCCGTCAGGATGCGGTCAATCTTGACGGAGCGCACGTGCTCGCGGCTCTCGTGCGGCTTGACGACGCAACGCCCGCACACGTCGCCGATAAAGCCGAAGCGCATGTCAGCCAGCGCAGATAGACGGTCGGTGCCGGCCTCGCCCTCCATTTGGCTAATGATGTGCTCGATGGCGTCGAGCTCGTTGCGGTCCAGGTGAAGCGCCTCGGTCACCAGCTCGTCGCCCTCAACCAGCTTGGTCGCCGCAAAACGCACGGGAATGTGCGCCGTCGCGGCATGGTCCTCGATAAGGTTGGCGATGCCGTGAATGCAGCGATGCAGCGCGCCGCCGTCCGGACCATCGGGCGCGCAGAAGTCCAGGCGACCGGGACGCTCGCGGAACCGCGCCACGTGCAAGGCATGATCCACCAACTCGCCAATACCCTCGTTGCGGGCAGCGCTAATGGGGACGACCGGCACGCCCAACAGGCTCTCGAGCAAGTTGACGTCAATGGCGCCGCCGTTGGTCGTCACCTCGTCCATCATGTTGAGCGCGATGACCATAGGACGGTCGAGCTCCATGAGCTGCAGTGTCAGGTACAGGTTGCGCTCGATGTTGGTAGCGTCAATGATGTCGATGATGGCGTCCGGACGCTCGTCGAGGATGAACTGACGGCTCACGACCTCTTCGCCTGTGTACGGCGACAGGGAGTAAATGCCAGGCAGGTCGGTAACGCTCGCCTCGGGATGGTTACGGATGGTGCCATCTTTGCGGTCGACCGTCACGCCGGGAAAGTTACCGACGTGCTGGTTGGAGCCCGTCAGCTGGTTGAATAACGTGGTCTTGCCGCAGTTTTGGTTGCCGGCGAGGGCAAAGTGCAGCGGCGCGCCCTCGGGCACGGCCGTCTTTGCCGCACGGGGCGAATACGTCCCCTCGCCCAGAGCCGGATGCTCCGTCGTGCCGATTGCGGCGTTAGCGCGCGGACCCGTATCGGTGTCGTGAATACCCACGAGCTCGATGCGAGCGGCATCGTCCTTGCGCAGCGTCAACTCGTAGCCACGTAGGCGGATCTCGAGCGGGTCACCCATGGGGGCGTACTTCATCATGGTGACTTCGGTGCCCGGCGTTAGACCCATGTCCAAAATATGCTGTCGGAGTGCCTGATCGTCCGATGCCACCGATGCGACAACGGCGTCCTTTCCAATCTCGAGTGTATCGAGCTTCACGTCCGTGTTCCTCCCCCGGCGCCCACAGGGCGTTGTATTTATGTTC
>RQBM01000044.1:0-17861 GCA_008668795.1 Collinsella aerofaciens
ATGCCCACCGAGCGCGAGCTCTCCGGCGCTATCGTGTCCCAGGGCCTCACTTCTATGGTCGGCGGCCTGCTGGGCGGTCTTCCCACCAGCGCCCTTGGCCAGAACGTGGGCATCATCTGCTCCAACAAGGTCGTCAACAAGTGGGTCTTTGTGATCATCGCGGCCGTCTTTGCCATCGCCGGTCTGTTCCCGCAGCTCTCTGCCGTGCTCTCCGCCATCCCGCAGCCTGTTATCGGCGGCGCGACCGTCGGCGTCTTTGGCACCATCACCATGAACGGTGTGCGCATGTTCACCCGCGAGGGCCTCACGCAGCGCACCACCACCATCGTCGGCACCTCCGTTGTCTTTGGCTTGGGTATCTGGATGGCCAGCGGTTGCCTTGCCGGCGAGGGCATGCCCACCTGGGTGTCCACCGTCATCGGCTCCAACGCCGTAACCCCCACCGCCATCATGGCCATCGTGCTCAACCTGATCCTTCCGCAGACGCCGGTCGTGGCTCAGCACATCGATGCCGCCAAGGATGCCGCTGTGAATCTGGTCCTGCCCGAGAGCAAGAAGTAACCAATTCGGTGCTATTCGCCGGCGGACGCATCGCCTCGTCCGCCGGCGCCATGCGGCGCCAAGCCGCACTTCAAAGGGCTCGTCCCTTTGGTGAAGCGTTGACGGGAGAGGGCCCGTTTCCGGTGTAGGCCGGCGCTTCGCACTTCCGCCATGTCAGAGGTGTCAAACCCCGCCCCTGATGTTGAAGGGAGCATTTATGCTTCTGGTCGCTAACGGTTCCGTCTTTACCCGCAACGCTCAGACTCCGTTCATTCCCAACGGTGCGGTCGCCATTGACGGAGATACGATCGTCGAAGTGGGCCCCGAGCGCGAGCTCAAGGCCAAGTACCCGGATGCCGAGTACGTCGACGCCCAGGGCAACCTCATCATGCCCGGACTTATCAACTGCCACACCCACATCTACTCGGGTCTGGCCCGCGGCCTTGCCATTAAGGGCTGCAACCCCACCAACTTCCTGGAGAATCTTGAGCAGCAGTGGTGGAAGATCGACGACAACCTGACGCTCGACGGCACCAAGGCCAGCGCCTATGCCACGATTCTGGATTCCATCCGCGACGGCGTCACCACGATCTTCGATCACCATGCGAGCTTCTGCGAGATTCCGGGAAGCCTCTTTACCATTAAGGATGCAGCTCAGGAGCTGGGCATGCGTTCGTGCCTGTGCTACGAGGTCTCCGATCGCCGTGGCCAGGAAAAGTGCGACCAGGCCATTGCCGAGAACGCCGAATTTGCCCAGTGGGCCGCCAAGGAGCGTCGCGATAACGACAACCACATGATCGCCGCCATGTTTGGCGGACATGCTACCTTTACGCTTTCGGACGAGACCATGGATAAGATGGCCGAGGCCAACAACGGCCTGACCGGCTTCCACATCCATGTGTGCGAGGGCATGAACGACGTGTGGGACTCCCGCCTCAACCGCGGTGGCATCAGCCCCGTCGAGCGCCTGCTGCAGCACAACCTGCTGGGTCCCGACACCATGCTGGGCCACTGCATCCACGTGACGCCTGCCGAGATGGATATCGTCAAGGAGTCCGGCACTTGGCTGGTCAACAACCCCGAATCCAATATGGGCAACGCCGTGGGCTGCGCCCCCGTGCTCGAGTTCTTCCGCCGCGGCATCCCCGTGTGCATGGGCACCGACGCCTACACCCACGATATGCTCGAGAGCCTTAAGGTCTTCCTGATTATTCAGCGCCACAACGCCGCCATGCCCAACGTGGGCTGGTGCGAGGCCATGACGATGCTGTTCGAGAACAACGCCAAGATGGCGAGCAAGTACTTCGATCGCAAGCTCGGCGTGCTCGAGGCCGGCGCTGCCGCCGACGTCATCGTTATGGACTACAAGCCCTTTACGCCGCTGAGCGAGGAGAATATCGACGGCCACATGCTCTTTGGCATGATGGGCAAAAACTGCCGCACCACCATCATCAACGGCAAGGTCCTGTACAAGGATCGCGAGTTCGTTGGCATTGATGAGGACAAGATCAACGCGTGGACCATGGCCGAGTCCAAGAAGCTCTGGAGCACGCTCAACGATCGCACCTACTAATTCACAAGTAGATTCGCGCGCGTCGGATGTTTCGCCACATCCGGCGCGCGCATAGGCGGCCTCCGCGGGGTCGCCGGCGCTGTGCTAGCGCTACACCGTATTTGCGCCCGCCGCGCGGTCTCGCCGGGCGTTACAGAGAGGAACTCATTATGAGCGACATCATGAGGCCGATCCCGTTTTCGCAGCTGATGAACTGGATCATCGAGGAGCACAAGACTCAGGGCGCCGTCTTTGGCGTGCGCAAGATGGTCACGACCAACCAGGAGGGCGCGCTTCCCATTTTTGACGAGCGCATCGAGACTCCGTTTGGCCCGGCCGCCGGTCCCAATACGCAGTTGGCCCAGAACATTGTGGCATCCTACGTGGCCGGTTCCCGCTTCTTTGAGCTCAAGACCGTTCAGGTTATGGACGGCGAGGAGCTCTCCAAGTGTGTCAACAAGCCCTGCATTGTGGCGCAGGACGAGTGCTACAACTGCGAGTGGTCGACCGAGCTCGAGGTTCCGCAGGCCTTTGCCGAGTACGTGAAGGCATGGTTTGCCTGCCACCTGATCGCTCGCGAGTACGGCCTGGGCAGCCCGGATGGTTTTGTCTTCAACATGTCCGTGGGTTATGACCTCGAGGGCATCAAGAGCCCCAAGGTCGATGCGTACATTGAGGGCATGAAGGACGCCAGCGGCTCCGAGGTTTGGAACGAGTGCCGCACGTGGGCGCTCGCCAACCTGGACAAGTTTGAGAATGTCGATGCCGCGTTTGTCGAGTCCATCCCGGCGCGCGTCTCCAACTCCATTACCGAGTCCACGCTGCATGGCTGCCCGCCGGCGGAGATCGAGCGCATCGCGACCTATCTGATTACCGAGAAGGGTCTCAACACCTACATCAAGTGCAACCCCACGCTGCTGGGCTATGAGTTTGCTCGCCAGCGCCTCAACGAGCTGGGCTTCGACTACATCGTCTTCGATGACACGCACTTCCGCGAGGATCTGCAGTGGGTCGACGCTGTGCCCATGTTTGAGCGTCTGATTGCCCTGTGTGCCGAGCGCGGCCTGGAGTTTGGCGTCAAGCTGACCAACACGTTCCCCGTCGACGTGACGAGGAACGAGCTGCCCTCCACCGAGATGTACATGTCCGGCCGTTCGCTGTTCTCGCTGACCATCGAGGCCGCCCGTCGCATTACCGAGCAGTTCGATGGCAAGCTGCGCATTAGCTACTCTGGCGGTGCTACGGTCTACAACATCCGCGCCCTGTACGATGCCGGCATTTGGCCCGTCACCCTGGCGACCGACGTACTCAAGCCTGGTGGCTACGAGCGCTTTAGCCAGATGGCTGGCGAGTTTACCGACCTGGATGGCAAGCCGTTCGCGGGCGTCTCTCTCGAGGCCGTGACTGCGATCCAGACCGACTCGCTCACCAACCCGCTCTACAAGAAGCCGCTGCGCCCGCTGCCCGACCGCAAGGTCGCCGGCAAGAGCCCGCTTTCCGACTGCTTTACCACGCCGTGCCGCACGAGCTGCCCCATCCAGCAGGATATTCCCGCCTATCTGGCGGCTGTTGACGAGGGCCGCTACGAGGACGCACTCAACATCATCATCGAGCGCAACGCCCTGCCGTTCATCACCGGTACCATCTGCCCGCATCCCTGCGGCCGTGCCTGCGAGCGTGCGTTCTACGAGCCCGAGGGCGCCCAGATCCGCGCCAGCAAGCTCAAGGCCGCCCGCGAGGCCATGACGGCCGTGCTGCCCAAGCTGCGCGCCCAGGCCATCGCCAACGACGGCGAGCGCAACGTTGCCGTTATCGGCGGCGGCCCGGCCGGCCTGGCGACGGCGTTCTTCCTGACGCGTGCCGGCGTGCCCGTCACCATCTTCGAGGCCCGCGATTCGCTCGGCGGCGTGGTCCGTCACGTGATCCCCGAGTTCCGTATCGCCAGTGACGATATCTCTCACGATGCCGAGCTCTGCTTGGCCTTTGGCGCCAAGGTACAGCTCAATGCTCGCGTGGATTCCATTGAAGAGCTCAAGGCCCAGGGCTTTACCAACGTGGTCGTGGCCACCGGTGCCTGGATGCCCGGCTCTGCGGGCTTGGGCGAGGGTGCCGAGCTCGACGTGCTGGAGTTCCTCGAGGCCGCCAAGAAGGGCGAGAAGCTCGAGCTGGGCGAGGATGTCGTAGTCATTGGCGCCGGTAACACCGCTATGGATGCTGCCCGCGTGGCCAAGCGCCTGGCTGGTGTGAAGAACGTGCGTCTGGTGTATCGTCGCACCAAGAAGCAGATGCCCGCCGACGAGGAAGAGCTTGATCTTGCTCTTGCCGACGGCGTTGAGTTCTGCGAGCTGCTGGCGCCCAAGGCACTCAACGGCGCCGTGCTGACCTGCGACGTTATGGGGCTTGGCGAGCCGGATGCAAGCGGCCGCCGCAGCCCCGTCGCCACGGGCGAGACCGTCGAGCTTCCCGCCACCACGGTGATCTGCGCCGTGGGCGAGGGCATCGATGCCAGCCTGTACGACGCCGCGGGCGTCGAGCACGACCGTCGCGGCCGCCTTGCCGCCACCTCCACCGGCGTCGAGGGCGTTTGGGCTGCCGGTGACTGCCGTCGCGGTCCGGCCACCGTGGTCGAGGCTATCGCCGACGCCGCCGAGGTCGCCCGCGCCATCGCCGGCGTGGACTTTAACAAGTACGCCGACTGCAACGAGCAGGCCGGCCGCGAGGACACCTGCTACGAGCGCAAGGGTACGCTCTGCCGCGACAAGCGCAACTGCACCAAGACCCGCTGCCTGGGCTGCGGCTCGGTGTGCGAGGTCTGCTGCGATGTGTGCCCCAACCGCGCCAACGTGGCAATTAAGGTGCCGGGCCTGGCCAAGCATCAGGTCGTCCATGTCGACGGCATGTGCAACGAATGCGGTAACTGCGCCGTGTTCTGCCCCTACCAGGAGGGTCGTCCCTACAAGGACAAGCTCACCCTGTTCTGGAGCGAGCAGGACATGGAGAACTCCGAGAACGAGGGCTTCCTGGCCGTGGACGAGGACCACTTTAAGGTTCGCGTCGCCGGCACGGTCCGCACCGTCTCGGTCGATGCCGTCAACACCGGTCTTCCCGAGGCCGTCCGCCTGACCATCAGGGCCGTGCGCGACAACTATTCGTACCTTCTTAAGAAATAGGCGAGTCTCTTATGGCCAAATCCATTCAACATAACGTGGCCTACGTTGCCTGCGGAAGTGGTTGCGCTTCCGCAGGCGGCGACGCCCGCTGCAGCGAAGGCTGCATTGGCTGTGGCGCCTGCGTCACGGCCTGCCCCCACGGCGCCATTGCGCTGGTCGATGGCATCGCCCGCGTGGATCGCTCCAAGTGCACGGGCTGTGGCCTGTGCGGCATGGCGTGCCCGCAGCGCGTGATTGCCTTCGTTCCCGGCTACCAGAACATTCTGGTGCGCTGCAACAACACCGATAAGGGCGCCATCGCTCGCAAGATCTGCGACACGAGCTGCATCGGTTGCGGCATGTGCGCTAAAAAGTGCCCTGCCGGCGCTATCCGCATCGAGGACAACTGCGCCCATATCGACGGCGTGGACTGCCTGTCGTGCGGCATGTGCGCCGTCGTCTGCCCGCATGGCGCCATCCACGACCGCACCGGCATCGCCGCCGGCGTGTAGAAGGGAATCACCATGGCACAGGAATTCACTTTTACCGTTAACGGCGTCGAGCGCACGACGACGGAGAATAAACCGCTGCTGCGCTACCTGCGCGACGACCTGCATATCCATTCCGCCAAGGATGGCTGCTCCGAAGGCGCTTGCGGCACCTGCACCATCCATGTGGACGGTGCGGCCGTCAAGGCGTGCGTACTGACCACCGCTCTTGCCGCCGGTCGCAACATCGTGACCGTCGAGGGCCTGCCCGAGGACGTGCGCGAGGCCTTTGTGTACGCCTTTGGTGCCGTGGGCGCCGTGCAGTGCGGTTTTTGCATCCCCGGCATGGTCATGGCGGGCGCGGCGCTCATCGCTGAGGACCCCGAGCCCACCGAGGAGCAGATCAAGTACGCCATTCGCGGTAACGTCTGCCGCTGCACCGGCTACAAGAAGATCATCGAGGGCATTTCGCTGGCAGCTGCGGTGCTCCGCGGCGAAAAGCAGATCGACGAGGACCTGGAGCGCGGCGACGACTACGGTGTGGGCAAGCGCGCCTTCCGCATCGACGTGCGCAAGAAGGTGCTCGGCGAGGGCAAGTATCCCGACGACATCGACGAGCTCGATCAGCCGGGCCTGACCTATGCTAGCGCCGTGCGCTCCAAGTATCCGCGCGCCCGCGTGCTCTCCATTGATACCTCCAAGGCCGAGGCCCTGCCCGGTGTGGTGGGCATCCTGCGCGCCGAGGACGTGCCGGTCAACCAGGTCGGCCACCTTATCCAGGACTGGGACGTCATGATCGCCCAGGGCGATATCACCCGCTGCGTGGGTGACGCCATCGTGCTGGTGGTCGCCGAGGACGAGGCGACGCTCGAGAAGGCTAAGAAGCTCGTAAAGATTGATTACGAGCCGCTGGAGCCCGTGCGCAACATTGTCGAGGCTAGGGCTGCCGACGCCCCGCGCCTGCATGACAGTTTCTTTGCCTTCGGCAACACGGTGGAACTCAAGGACAACGTGTGCCAGAGCCGTCACGTGACGCGCGGCGACGCCGCCAAGGCGCTAGCGGAGAGCGCGTTCACCGTGACGCAGCGCTTTACCACGCCCTTTACCGAGCATGCCTTCTTGGAGCCCGAGTGCGCCGTCGCCTTCCCGTACAAGAACGGCGTCAAGGTGCAGTCGACCGACCAGGGTGCCTACGATACGCGCAAAGAGTGCGCCCACATGTTTGGCTGGGACAACGAGCCCGAGCGTGTGGTTGTCGAGACCATGCTTGTGGGCGGCGGTTTTGGCGGCAAGGAGGACGTTTCGATCCAGCACCTGGCCGCGCTTGCTGCCTATAAGCTCCAGCGTCCTGTGAAGTGCAAGCTCACGCGTGCCGAGTCGCTCGCGTTCCATCCCAAGCGCCACGCCATGGACGGCACCTTTACGCTGGGCTGCGACGCCGAGGGCAACTTTACCGGTCTGGACTGCGAGATCAACTTTGACACCGGCGCCTACGCGTCGCTGTGCGGCCCGGTGCTCGAGCGCGCCTGCACGCATGCCGTCGGCCCCTACAAGTACCAGAACACCGACATTCGCGGTTTTGGCTACTACACCAACAACCCGCCCGCCGGCGCGTACCGAGGCTTTGGCGTTTGCCAGTCCGAGTTTGCGCTCGAGAGCCTGATCGACCTGCTGGCAGAGAAGGTCGGCCTGGATCCGTGGGAGATTCGTTACCGAAACGCCATCGAGCCGGGCGAGGTTTTGCCCAACGGCCAGATTGCCGACTGCTCCACGGCGCTGAAGGAGACGCTGCTCGAGGTCAAGGATGCCTACTATGCGCATCCCGGACACGCCGGTATCGCCTGCGCCATGAAGAACGCCGGCGTGGGCGTTGGCCTGCCCGATGCCGGCCGCTGCAAGATTCGCATCGAGGACGGCGTGGCCGTGGTCTATGCCGCCACGTCCGACATCGGCCAGGGTTGCAACACGGTCTTTTTGCAGGACGTTGCCGAGGCATGCGGCCTGCCGCTTCGCTGCATCGCCAATGGCGAGTGCTCTACCGAGAACGCTCCCGACTCCGGCACCACGTCTGGCTCGCGTCAGACGGTCGTGACCGGCGAGGCCGTGCGCGGTGCCGCCTTCCTGCTGCGCGATGCCATGCTTGACATCGAGGCCGGCAAGTCTGCGCCCGCCGCTCCCGTGAATGCGCATGGCGACGGCGTCAAGATTGAGTACGACGACGGTCGCGCCTATCAGCTGCGCACGCAGGAGCTCGTCGCCGGCCAGGGCATGCATCCTCAGGATCCCGCGACCGCCATCAAGGCGCTCGAGGGATGCGAGTTTGGCTACGTGTATCTGGAGCCGACCGACAAGCTGGGTGCGGATGTTCCCAACCCCAAGAGCCACATCTGCTACGGTTTTGCCACGCATGTGGTCATTCTGGATGATGACGGCCGCGTGAGCGAGGTCTATGCCGCGCACGATTCCGGCAAGGTGGTCAACCCCATCTCCATCCAGGGTCAGATCGAAGGCGGCGTGCTCATGGGTATGGGCTATGCGCTTACCGAGGACTGGCCGCTCAAGGACTGCGTGCCCCAGGCAAGGTACGGTACGCTCGGGCTGTTCCGTGCGCCCGAGATCCCGAATATCCACGCCATCTACGTGGAGAAGGACGAGCTGTTGCCCGTGGCATACGGCGGCAAGGGCATCGGCGAGATCGCAACGATCCCCACGGCGCCCGCCGTGCAGAACGCCTACCGCGCGTTCGACGGCAAGCTGCGTCCCGATCTGCCCATGGTGGATACGCCATACAGCCGCGCCCGTCACCGCGGCTAGGGTAGGGCGCGGACAGCCATTGTTGACGGGCTGTTCGCGCTCAACATCAACTGTATATGCTGCGCCTTTGGCCCCGGCTCCATCGCGAGCCGGGGCCTTTTGTTTGGAACGCCTCTGCATACGGAAACTGCGTCCCGGATTTGGCGCTCAGAACGGGACACGCTTTCCGGATGGCATGTTTGGCGGAAACTACGGCCCAGTTTTTGGCTCCAGAACGGGATACATTTTCCGGAACGGTCCACGTGCGGCGGTGTATCGCCCCTTTTCGTGCGCCGCTTGTCGAATTACGTTATAGCTAGCTATATTATAGGAAGGTATAATATAGCTAGCTATAACGTAAGGGAAGGATGGCCCTATGTTTATCGGAAGAACAGCGGAAATGTCCGAGCTCAATCGACTGTATGGCACGGGCTCCTTTGAGATGCCTGTGATTTACGGCCGCCGTCGCGTGGGCAAAACGCGTCTTATCACGGAGTTCATCCAAGGCAAGAAGGCTATTTACTTTCAAGCTCGTCGTACCAATGCAGTGGCAAACCTGCACGGCTTTAGCCAGGCGATACTTGCGGGTTCGGTTGGTGCTGCAGGTGTGTCGTTTCGTAGCTTTGACGAGGCATTCGATGCGTTGGCCACCATGGCTCGCACGGAACGTTTGATTGTTGTGATTGACGAGTATCCCTATCTCGCCCAATCGAATCCCGAGATCAGCTCGTTGCTGCAAGACAAGATCGATCACTTGTACAAAGAGACCAAGCTCATGCTTATCCTGTGCGGCTCGTCTCTTTCGTTTATGGAGGAACAGGTGTTGGGCTACGAGAGCCCACTATACGGTAGGCGTACGGCCCAGTTTAAGATCATGCCGCTCGATTTTACGACGACCCTCGGGTTGTGGCAGAGCATGGGTCGCGAAGACGCTGCAGTTTGCTATGGCATGACGGGTGGCATTCCTGCATATATCGAGAAAGTCGATCCTGCCGCACCGCTCAAGGACAACATCAAACGTCTATTTCTTACTCCTACGGGCTATCTCTTTGAGGAGCCGAGTAACCTGCTGTTGCAAGAGTGCCGCAATCCCGAGCAATATGATGCGATCGTGCAAGCAATTGCTCAGGGGCGCTCGAGGATCTCGGAGATTGCGAGCTCTACGGGAATCCCTGCGAGCAACGTAAAGAGCTATGTGGATAAGCTGGCGTCGCTTGGGATTGTCGAGCGCGAGCTGCCCCTAAACGAGACGAGCAATAAGCGAGCCGTGTATCTGCTGAGCGACCAGATGTTTAGGTTCTGGTACAAGTTTGTGCCGCAGAACATTGGGCTGATTCAAAACGATATGGCCGAGATGGCGTATAAGCGCATTGAGCCGCACGTATCGGATTACATGGGTACGGTCTTTGAGCTTATATGCAGGCAATACGTGTACGAACTCGCGCGCGCGGGCCAGCTCGATGTGGTTCCGGCGAGCGTCGGGCGCTGGTGGGGGACGGACAATCGCACACATACGCAGGAAGAAATCGACTTGATTGTTGACGATGGCGAGGGCGCTGCGCTGTTTGCGGAGTGCAAATGGCGCAATGAACCGGTTGGCGAGGATGTGCTGCAAAAGCTCGTGCACCGAAGCGAGCTCTTTAGACGGCAGCAAAAAAGCTATGCGATCTTCTCGAAGCGAGGCTTTACGCAAGGATGTCAGGATGCTGCGGCGAGCAGGGGAGATACCAAGCTGATTTCGTTTGCCGAGATGTGCGAGCGGAGATAACCAAGCGCGCTCTGATTTGATGCTCGGAATGGGTCGCGCTAAGGATGCCAAGCGTAAAACCTTCAATGAAAATGGCGTAAAAACTACATCTGTCATGGCGTAAAAACTACATTGAAAGTAGCGTAAAATCAGCATTGAGAATGGCGTAATTTCGCATATCGCATGATAGAGAGGGACGGCCGTCTATGGATGCACCAAAGAGATTGACCCAAAAGGGATATAGGCCCCGGCTCATAGAGGAGCGCCTCGACACCCTTATGCGGGCGTTTGGCTGTGTGGAGATCAACGGCCCCAAATGGTGCGGCAAGACCTGGACGGCGCTCTCTCGCTCGGCGAGCGTCTCCAGGCTCGATGAGCCTGCGCAGCGTGCGGCGGCAGAGGTCGACCCAAGCCTGGCGCTCATCGGCGATGCGCCACACCTGGTCGATGAATGGCAGGAGGTGCCCGAGGTTTGGGATGCCGCCCGGCGTTTCGTGGACGCGAGCGGCAACGAACGGGGGACACTTTTGCTCACGGGCTCGACCGCGCTCAAAAGCGAGGAGCGCAGCCATGTTCGTCATTCCGGCACGGGTAGGATCGCCCGTCTGTCAATGCGCCCCATGGCCCTGTGTGAGTCGGGCGACGGCGAGCCGCTCGTGTCACTGGCAAGCCTCTTTAAGGGCGAGGATTTTGCCCCTCAGCGTCGCGAGAGCACGGTGGATGACGTCGCCCGCTGGTGCTGCAGGGGCGGTTGGCCTGCAAATCTTGGGCTTTCGGAAGATCTTGCGCGAGAGACGGCAAGCCAGTACGTGCACTCGGTGCTCGACGTCAACGTGCTGGACGAGGGCATGTCGCCCGAGCTTGCACACGGCCTTTTGCGAGCTCTTGCCATGAACGAGAGCCAGGCTGTCACGTACAAGACGCTCGTAAAGGACGCCTCGTACGGTGAGGCGGGCCCCGACGAGAGGACCATCGCTGCGTACTTGGACCTCTTCAACAGGCTCAAGCTGACCGAGGACCTGTGCGGATGGGAGCCGCCCATGCGCTCGAAGGCCCGCGTTCGCGTGCGCCCCAAGCGCTACTTCTGTGACCCGTCACTTGCGGCGGCGTTGCTGGGGGCTACCCCTGAGCGGCTGCTTGGCGATATGCAAACGCTGGGGATGCTCTTTGAGAATCTCGTCCTGCGCGACGTGCGCGTGTTCCTTTCCACCTACGGCGGTGTCGACAACAGTGTCCATTATTTCCGAGATGAGAAGGGTCTTGAGGTCGATCTGATCGTTGAGCACGACGGGCGCTGGGGAGCCATCGAGGTCAAGCTGAGTGATGCGAAAGCAGACGATGGAGCGAGAAATCTCAAGGCGCTGGAGAGGAAAGTGCTCTCCAATCCTGCCGCCCAGAATGCCACGCCGGCGTTTTTGGCGGTCGTGGTTGGAAAGGGGAGCATTGCCTACACACGCGACGACGGCGTGGCGGTGATTCCCATGGCGGCACTTGGGGCGTAGTGGTTTTGCGGGCGTGCCGTGCTTCCTTTACCGAAAATCCATTTGGTAAACCAGATGCTCGCGGATAGAATAAAGTTGACGGCAGCCCAAGGGTGATAGCTGGGCAGCGCCGTTGCTTGGTCAAGAGGTCAGTGCCTTAATGGCAGCGACTTGTTATGCTTCGAATGCTGCTTGAGTGCCTCGGAAAGTTCGATAAGCGCCGTGAAGAGCGAGACCAAAGCAACCAAGAGCTCTGTGAGCTCTGATGGGCCCGGGATGACCTCTGATTCAAGTCACCGGGCCTCAATCTTTTTCATGCATTTGAATAGAGCGGGCGACTCTCTTGGGGCCGTCTGCATGGCGTGTGCTTGGCGCATGGTATTGCGCCCCGCTTTCATGTCCGCGCGGGCGCCTATCCTTACGGCAATGTAGCCGCCTATGTAGCAAGCGGCAGTTGACGGAGAAAGGCCATGACCGTGTCAGCTGAAAAGACGCCGGGTATCTCGGCTATCGACACGACGAACTTTGCGCGCCAGATTGTGCTGGACTTTGAGTTTGCGCCGGTGCCAAAGCAGCGCCAGCGCCGTGGACTGCGCAATGAGATTATCGAGGTCGGCGCCGTCAAGCTCGATTACCACGGCAACGTTATGGGCGAGTTCTCGCAGTTTGTGCAGACGGAATTTACCGAAGGCGTTGCGTTTCCCGTCCGCGAGCTCACAGGTATATCGGCCGTGGACACCGCGATGGCCGACCCGCTCTACATGGTGATCAAAAGGCTCAGCGATTGGATCGGCCGCTACTCCGCCCAGATAGTTTGCTGGAGCGGGACGGACCGTCGACAGCTTATGACCGAGTGCCAGGCAAAGCAAATCGACCTTGCCGCATTTCCTACGGACTGGGCCGATCTGCAGGCGTTTTACACCTCGATCATGGACGTGGGCAGCCACGAGTGCGTCTCTTTGAATGACGCGGCGACGTGGTTTGGCATCGAGTTTGACGAGTCGACGGGTCACGCCCACAGTGCCCTAGCCGACGCGCGCGTGACCGCCAAGTTGCTCAAGCAGGTGATGGACGGGGACTATCGCGTGAGTCCGCGTGCTCAGGAGATCCGCCAGCGGTGGAGGATGGGCGATCGAGCCCAGATGCGCCTTTCCAACAAGTGCCCCGAGCTGGGCGACCTGCTGCTGAAGCTGAAGGCGGAGGGGAGGTAGGCGGGGCTCCGGGAATGACCTCTGACTCAAGTCAACGGGGCTCATTTTGCTTTCTTTGGAGCTTTCTCACGGGGCTGACTTTACTTCGTCTCATTTAGTATAAAGCGGCTGCTAGATTGCATAGTGATGATAAAATTAATCAACTCAACATCAATAGCTGTCGCTTTGCGCAATGAGGGGTTCCGAGACGTATGAACGAGTCTGACACACGGCTTAAACTCATTGATCCTGCGATTATGAAGTCGTGGGATCGCAATACCCAAGTCTTCACTGAGTATTTCTTTACCAGTGGCGAGATTGTTGTGCGCGGAAGTATGGTCACCCGTAAAGACAAGAAGAAGGCTGACTACCTTCTGATGTATGCTCCGGGCATCCCTATCGCAATCGTCGAGGCTAAGGATACGGAGCACACCGTTGATGCCGGTCTCCAACAGGGGATGGGATATGCCCAGCTGCTCGATATTCCGTTTGCGTACAGCTCAAACGGAAAGGGTTTTGTTGAGCACGATTTTCTTACCGGGAAAGAGCGCGCTCTTGCCATGGACGAGTTTCCCACTCCGGCGGAACTTTGG
The DNA here is from genome assembly GCA_008668795.1 of Collinsella aerofaciens. Classification (GTDB taxonomy): domain Bacteria; phylum Actinomycetota; class Coriobacteriia; order Coriobacteriales; family Coriobacteriaceae; genus Collinsella; species Collinsella aerofaciens_AS. The sequence continues at coordinate 13,534 of RQBM01000044.1, forward strand.
ACACGATACTCAAAAGCTAAGGGGCTTGAACATCCGTATAGCCAGGAGATTGTGACCGCTCCGTATTACCAGGAGCACGGCGGCAATCATCCTCGCTACTATCAGTGCATCGCCATCAATCGTACGCTTGAAGCTATTGCGCGAGGTAAGAATCGCATCTTGCTCGTTATGGCAACGGGAACGGGAAAGACTTTTACGGCTTTTCAAATCGTTCATCGCTTGCGACAGACTACCGAGGTTCGTAAGGTTCTCTATCTGGCGGACCGCAATATTCTCGTCGATCAGACCATAGACGGCGATTTCAAGCCTCTCAAGAGGGTTACAACCAAGGTCGTAGGTCGAAAGCTCGATTCTGCTTACGAGGTCTATTTCTCGCTCTACCAACAGCTTGTTGGAGAAAACGGTGAAGAAATATTCCGCGAGTTCGACTCGGAATTCTTCGATTTGATTATCGTCGACGAGTGCCATCGCGGAAGCGCCGCGGCGGACTCCGCATGGCGTAAGGTACTTGAGTATTTCAATTGTGCAATTCAAATCGGTATGACGGCTACGCCAAAGGAGACTGAAGAGGTTTCAAACATTACCTACTTCGGCGAACCTGTCTACACCTACTCCCTTAAACAGGGAATCGAGGATGGCTTTCTCGCCCCGTATAAAGTTATTCGTCCTAAGCTGAACGTCGACATTTACGGATACCGTACTGAGGAAGGCACCATAGATGATCGCGGCGAAGCTCTGCCCAAACGTGTTTTCGAGAAGCAAGACTTCGACAGCGAGATTGTCATCAAAGAGCGCTACGAGGAAGTTGCCAAGCGGATAACTCAATTTCTAAAGGAGACGGATCGTTACTCCAAGATCATAGTCTTTTGCGTTGACATCGAGCATGCCGAAAATATGCGACGTGCCCTTGTAAACGAGAACGCCGATATCGTAAGAGATCACCCCACCTACATCATGAAGATTACGGGTGACGACAGGGAAGGTAAGGCTCAGTTAGATAACTTCATCGACCCCGACGAGAAATACCCGACCATCGTTACGACTTCGAAGCTTCTCACCACTGGTGTTAATTGCAAGACGTGTAAGGTAGTCGTGCTCGACAACAAGTTCGGTGAGCACGGAATGACGGAGTTCAAGCAGATTATCGGCCGCGGAACCCGTATCTGTGAGGACTACGACAAACTCTATTTCACCATCCTCGATTTTCGTGACGCATCGCGTTTGTTTGCAGATCCCGAGTTTGATGGCGAACCTGTTGTTGTGTTTGAGCCTAATCCGGGTGACCCCATTGCGGATCCGGGTCCCGGCGGCAATGGCGGCAGTCCCGTTCCGCCTCCGTCTCCGATCGTAGACCCACCCGTATTGCCGCCGGACGATCCGTCCTCCCATGTGAAATATCACGTTCATGGGGCCGACGTCTATGTAGTGTCGGAGATGGTGCAGTATTACTCCTCCGATGGCCTTCTTGTAACTGAGAGCCTTAAGGACTATACGCGAAAAAACATTCTCGGCGAATACGACACTCTTGACCACTTCCTAGCGGCGTGGAACTCTGAACATAAGAAACAAGCGATTATCGATGAGCTGCGCGCGCGTGGCGTATTCCTGGATGAGCTGCGGCTCGAGACTGGACAGGAGCAAATGAGCGACTTTGACCTCATTTGCCACATTGCTTACGACCAGAGACCTCTTACGCGCAGCGAGAGAGCCAATAGTGTCAAGAAAAAGGGCGTGCTCTATGAGTATGCCGGCGTCGCGCGTGAGGTCCTTGAAGCGCTTCTCGACAAATATGCGACGTCGAACCTCGTAGACTTGGACGACACCCACGTCCTCGACCTCGAGGAATTCCGTCGGTTTGGCAGCCCAATGAAGATCGTCGCCGCATTCGGCGGCAAACAACAGTACATTCAGGCAGCGCAGATGCTCGAGGACGAGCTCTACATCGCATAGAGAAAGGTAACGATAGCAAATGGCACTGGGATCTCTCGTAAAGACCCTGCAGAACATCATGCGCAAAGACGCCGGCATCAATGGCGATGCGCAGCGCATTGAGCAGATGACTTGGCTTTTCTTCCTCAAGATTTACGATGCCAAGGAGCAGGAGTGGGAGTTTCACGATGACTCCTATCAGTCCATCATCCCCGAGCGCCTGCGCTGGTATAGCTGGGCGCACGATGCGAAAGACGGCAAGGCGCTTACTGGCGATGAGCTTCTCGACTTTGTGAACAATGATCTATTCAAGACTCTTGAGAGTCTTGAGCTTGCACCTGATGCGCCTTTGCGACACGTCGTCGTCAAGGCTGCTTTTACTGACGCCAACAACTACATGAAGGATGGGATTCTACTTCGTCAAGTCATCAACGAGATTGACGAGTCGGTTGATTTTACCGAGTACAAAGAGCGCCACGCCTTCGGTGAAATTTACGAGACCATCCTGAAAGACTTACAGTCCGCGGGTAATGCCGGCGAGTTTTACACGCCCCGAGCGGTGACTGACTTTATGGCCCAGGCACTTGCGCCCAAGCTCGGCGAGACTGTGGCTGACTTCGCGTGTGGCACGGGCGGCTTTTTGACGAGCGCCCTCAAGATTCTCGACTCCCAGGTTCAGACTCCAGCCGATCGTGAACTCTATGCAAGATCGGTCTACGGCATCGAGAAGAAGCAGCTCCCTTACCTGCTGTGCGTGACCAACATGCTGTTGCACGATATCGATAATCCTGAAGTCTTTCACGATAACTCTCTCGAGAAGGATGTTCGCGAGTGGAAGCACAAGCCTGACGGCCAGTTTGACGTCGTACTTATGAACCCGCCCTATGGCGGGTCCGAGAGTGCATCGGTGCAAAACAACTTCCCTGTTGCACTCCGTAGCTCCGAGACCGCAGATCTATTCCTTGGACTCATTCTTTATCGTCTTAAGCGAGGCGGCCGCGCTGCTGTTATCATTCCGGATGGTTTTCTCTTTGGCCAGGATAGTGCAAAGACGGAGATCAAGCGTCGCCTGCTTGAGGACATGAACTTGCATACTGTCTTGCGCCTTCCACAGAGTGTTTTCGCTCCGTACACGAGCATCACTACTAACGTTCTGTTCTTCGATAATACGGGGGCCTCTGAGGGCGTTTGGTTCTATCGCATGGACATGCCCGAGGGGTATAAACACTTCTCTAAGACCAAGCCCATTAGGATCGAACATTTTGCACCTGTAAAGGAATGGTGGGAGAACCGTCGGGATATCGAGGAAGACGGCAATCCCAAGGCCAAGTACTATACGGTTGACGAGTTGCGAGACGGCGGTTTTAACTTTGACGTGTGCGGCTATCCTCACGAGGAAGAGGAGATCTTACCGCCTGACGAACTGATCAGGAACTACAAAGAAGAGCGCGCTAAGCTCGATGCCGAGATTGACCAGAAGCTTGCTCGTATTTGCGAGATTCTTGGGATTGAGGCGTAGATGAAGGCAAAAGACCTGAAGAACTCAATCCTGCAAATGGCGATTGAGGGAAAGCTCGTTCCACAAGACCCGAGTGATGAGCCTGCAAGCGTCCTGCTTGAGCGTATTCGTGAAGAGAAGCATAAGCTTATTGCTGAGGGTAAGGCTAAATTCCCGAAGGGCGGGGAGAGCATTATCTATATCGGTTCCGATGGCTCCCCCTATGAGAAGCACGTGGACACTAAGGGACGCGTTCTGAGCGACAAGTGCATCGCGGACGAGGTTCCGTTTGGGATTCCGGAAAGCTGGGCCTGGGCGAGATTTAGTGAAGTCATTGGAATTGCAGCGCGTTTGGTCGACCCGTTGAAATATCAGGACTTTCCTCATATCGCGCCTGACAACATCCAAAAAGGCACCGGAAAGCTCTTGTTCTGTCATAGTGTTAAGGCCGACGAGGTTAAGAGCGCCAATCACCTGTTCTCTGCAGGACAGATTCTCTATTCGAAGATTCGTCCAGCTCTTCGAAAGGCGGTTGTCGCCCCTTTTGATGGGCTGTGTAGTGCGGATATGTATCCGCTCAACACCAAGCTGCAACCTGAATATGTCCTCACGGTTCTCCTCAGCAATTTCTTCACTGAGGAGACGCTTAAGGGTGATACGCGTGTCAAAATGCCAAAGACTAATCAGAAGTCATTGAACGTCATTCTGGTCCCAGTTCCGCCTCTCGCCGAGCAGCGCCGCATCGTCGAGCGGGTGAACAAGCTCATGCCCCTGGTCGAGGAGTACGGTGAGCTCGAGGACGCCCGCGAGGAGCTCGACGCCGCGCTGCCCGGCCGCCTGCGCAAGTCGGTGCTGCAGCTGGCGGTTCAGGGAGGGCTCGTGCCGCAGGACCCCGCAGACG
>RQBM01000166.1:0-4123 GCA_008668795.1 Collinsella aerofaciens
CCGATGCTCTTTAGCCCGATCAAGGTCGGTACGACCGAGGTCAAGAACCGCGTCTTTATGCCGCCGGTATCTACCAACCTGGCCGATCACGGCTATGTGACCGACGACTTGGTCGATCATTACCGTGCCCGCGCCAAGGGCGGCGTGGGTCTCATCATCACCGAGGTCGTGACGGTCGAGCCCACCTATACCTATCTGCCGGGCGATATGTGCTGCTACGACGACACGTTTATCCCCGGCTGGGAAAAGCTCGCCGCAGCCGTCCACGAGTATGGCTGCAAGATCATGCCGCAGCTCTTCCACCCCGCCTACATGGCCTTTAACATCCCGGGCACGCCGCGCCTGATCGCTCCGTCCTTTGTGGGCCCGTCCTATGCCCGCGAGGCGCCGCGCCCCATCACGGTCGATGAGATTCACGAGCTCACGCATCAGTTTGGCGACGCTGCCGTGCGTATGCAGAAGGCCGGTGTCGATGGCGTCGAGGTCCATGCGGCGCACGCCCACGGCATGCTCGGCGGCTTTTTGACCCCGCTCTACAACAAGCGTACCGATGAGTATGGCGGCTCGCTCGACGCTCGCATGCGCTTTTTGCTCGAGGTTATCGCCGAGATTCGCGAGCGCTGCGGCAAGGACTTTATCATCGACGTCCGCATCTCGGGCGATGAGTACACCGATGGCGGCCTGACCCTCAACGACATGATCTATGTCTCACGTCGTCTGGAGAAGGCCGGCGTCGACATGATTCACGTGTCGGGCGGCACCACCATCAAGCGCGGATCTGCGATTCCCGCCGCCGGCACGCAGCAAGCCTCGCACGCCGCCTGCTCGCGCGAGATCAAAAAGCACGTCAACATTCCCGTCGCCACCGTCGGCCGGATCAACGAGGCTTGGATTGCCGAGGAGCTGATCGAGGACGGTGCTGCCGATATCTGCATGATGGGTCGCGCCAATCTGTGTGATGCCGAGTTCTGCAACAAAGCCGCTGCCGGCAACGCCGACGACATCCGCCCCTGCATTGGCTGTCTGCGCTGCCTGAACGGCATTATGTTTGGCAAGCGCATCTCCTGCACCGTCAACCCGGACGTGGAGCGCGATGAGGCCGGCTACGAGCCTGCCGCCGAGGCCAAGAACGTACTGGTTGTGGGCGCTGGTCCTGCGGGCATGGAGGCAGCCTACATTGCCGCCAAGCGCGGTCACAATGTGGTGCTCGTGGATAAACAGGACGAACCGGGCGGCGAGATGCGCATCGCGGCCGTTCCGCCGGCAAAGCAGGAACTCACCCGCGTGATCAAGTACCAGTATCGCCGTCTTGCTAAGGCGGGCGTGAAGTGCGTCTTTGGTACCGAGCTTTCGGCCGAGGACATTCAGCGTGACTACGCGGGCTACGAGGTTGTCCTGGCTTATGGCGCCGAGCCCATCGCCCCGGCCTTCATGCAGGGATTTAAGCAGGTCATGACGGCCGACGACCTGCTGGGTGGCAAGGCCTTCCCGGGCAAGAAGATTGTCATCGTGGGCGGCGGCACCGTCGGTTGCGAGACGGCCGACTACCTGGCCCCACTGGTCAACGATCTGTCGCCGGCCAATCGCGACGTCACCGTTATCGAGATGACCAAGACGCTCGCCGCCAACGAGGGTGGTGCCGGTCGCGCGGTGCTCATCACGCGCATGCTCTCCAAGGGCGTCCACGTGCTGACCGAGGCCAAGGTGACCGAGATCACCGAGGATGCCATCAGCTACGAGAAGGATGGCGAGGCCCACACCATCGCCGATGCCGATACGCTGGTGCTCGCCATGGGCTATCGTCCCAATACCAAGCTGGCCGACGACCTTGCCGCTGCCGGTGTTGCCACCCACGTGCTGGGCGATGCCAACAAGTGCGGCAACATCCGCGATGCCATCGGCGATGGCTACAAGGTTGCCTGCGAGCTCTAGTCAACTCCTTGTTGCGTGGGGGCAGGTTACTTTGCACCAACTTGGTGCATGTAAATCTGGCCCCATTGCACCATTGCGGCTTCATGGAGTAGCGCCCGTACGCATCGAATTTCTCCTCTCATAGATGTGCGGCACAAAGAGCCCCGAGTTCATACGAGCTCGGGGCTCTTTTCGTTTGGATTGCAGGCGTATTGACAGACGAAAACAGTCTGTGTCCGGTATTGAGCCATACGAAAGCGAAATTATGCGTCTTAATTCCGTACGCAAATAAAGACGAAAACCGTTTGCGTCTTTGATAAATCAGTACGCAAACGGTTTTCGTCTTATAATACGGTTATGAATGGTACGAAACGAGAGGGTTGTGCATATGGTTGTTAGAGAGAACCCTACAGTCGAATACAAGGAAAGCGTTACGCCGACGTTTCTTAAAACGGTGAGCGCCTATGCAAACTACGGGACGGGCAAGATTGAGTTTGGCGTTGATGACGAGGGCGTGGCTGTCGGCCTTGCAGATCCGGTCGCAGAGTGTCTCCGCATCGAGAACATGATTAATGACAGCTTGGATCCCGCTCCCCGTTACACGCTCGAGCGCGATGAGAAACACGGGACCGTAATCCTTACGGTTTATGAGGGCCAGGACAAACCCTATCGAAGCAAGGGAAAGGCCTACAGGCGAAACGATTCGGCAACGGTGGAGGTCGACCGGTTTGAGTATGGCAGGCTGACGCTCGAAGGCAGCAACGTAACGTTCGACGCGCTCACGTCGGCTCGCCAGGACTTGAGTTTTCACACGCTCGAGCATAAGTGTGTTGAACATCTCGGCATTTCCGAGCTAACGCCGGATATTATGCGCACGCTTCGCTTGCTCGGCAAAGATGGCTATACCAACGCTGCGGCGATTTTGGCGGATAAGAATGATTCTCCGGGCATCGACTGCGTCCGTTTTGGCGATACCGAGGATGTGATCTTGGACCGTGAGACGACGACAAATGTATCCGCAATTGAGCAGGTGGACAGGGCGGTGGCTATGTTTGCACGCTACTACCGTTTTGAGCGTATCGAAGGGATGGAGCGCGTCCAAACCGATCGAATTTCTCTTGAGGCATTCCGCGAAGCTGTTGCAAACGCTTTGGTGCATCGGACGTGGGACGTTCGAGCGAATGTTCAAATTGCCTTGTACGACGATCGTGTTGTTGTGACTTCGCCCGGATCACTGCCCGCCGGTTTGACGACGGAACAATACCTGTATGGGCAGATATCCGTGCTCAGAAACCCAATTGTCGCCGAGGTCTTTTTAAAGCTGGATTACATCGAGAAATTTGGCACGGGAATCGCGCGCATTAGACGTGCCTATCGCGATTCGATCAATCAACCAATTTTTGATGTTCGCGGCGGCATGGTGGCCGTCACATTGCCCGCTACCGATGCCTTTGAAGGGTCCGAGGAAGAGATCCAGGTTCTCAATGCCTTGTCGGGCGGGCGAATTATGTCGCGAAGCGAGATTGAAAAACAGACGGGGCTGAGCCGCATGCGGACGTTGGCGGCACTCGAATCTCTGCTTGAACGGAATGCAATCGTAAGGCAGGGAACCGGGCGGGCCACGAAATACGAGCGCTCATAGTCCAAAAGAGCCATGGTACAAGACGGACCCCAAGCCAGCTTGGGGTCCGTTATATCCCGGATGGTAACGGGCCGATTATTGTCAAGTTATAGCAAAGTATAGCGACGTACAGCAAAGTATAGTGAAATATAGCAAGCCGTATAGCGCGCCTTGACTATCAACCCTTGATTATCACCGTCCGTATTTCACAGCAACTTATAACAGGCTCGGGGTGCCAATTTGGGGTGCGGTAGTACTGCGTCACGAAAAGGGCCTATCTACTACGTTTAAGCCGCAGGGGTCAACCATAGTCGGCTTTTTCGAAAATCGACAAGCTGTCTACCTGCGGTTTTGTTTTCACGGTTTTCGGTATGGCCGAGGCTATCCGTGTTAACGTAGTAGATGGGCCACTTTTGTGGCAAGGGGGCCGATCTGCGGGCCAGGGTAGCTAAAAGAGCCCCGTCCCAAAAAGACTGATTGGGAGCTGGGGCGTGTCGATGCGATAGTATTACGTGGTGGAATTCGACAAACCGTGGGCTTCATCCGAGGGCTTTATGGAACAACACCAGCATTATCAGAGCCTGCAAGATC
>RQBM01000064.1:0-2569 GCA_008668795.1 Collinsella aerofaciens
AGAAGCTACCCAAAGACCAGTTGTGCAGGTTCACGATGGACTGGTCGTCGGCGAAGGCGATGAGGAAGTTCGTCGCCGCCGAGCAGATGTATCCCACCATGACGCCCGCCACGATGAGCATGGCCATGGAACTTATGCGCCGTGCGATGAGGAGCACGAAGCTGATGGTGATAAGCGAGCCCAGAAACGCTGCGGCCACCATGGCCGGCGAGGACATGGCCTGGTTCGCGCCTAGAAGTACGATCATCGTAAGCGCGACGACGAACTTTGCGCCCGAGGAGACGCCCAAGATGAACGGGTCGGCGATGGGGTTGTTGAAAAACGTCTGCAGCAGGAACCCGGAAAGCGAAAGTGCCCCGCCGAGAAGCACGGCTGAAAGCACGCGCGGCAGGCGAATCTCCCAGATGACCTGGCTTTCCATGGAATTGGCCGCGCCGCCCGAAAGGATGCCGGGGATGTGGTCTGCGGGCACGAGCACGCTCCCGATGCACAGGTTGGCCCCGACGAGCACGATGAGGGCAACAGCGAGCAGCGCCGTCACGACGCGACACCGCGCGGCGCGCCCCGATTCGTCGTATGCCATGGAAAGCCGGCTTCTCATGGCGCTAACCGAGCTTTCTCAGATAATGGAAGTCGCTCGCGTCATCGCCGGTGAACGCCCCGTGCAGCTCGTCGATAATGTCGGCGGTAGAAGTCATCTGCTGGTACATGTCGGCGCTTGTGACCCAGGCGTTGCCGTTCTTCACGGCTTTGAACTGCGACAATAGCGCGTTTTTGCCTACGAAGTCGTTCAAGGTGGCAACCGATTCGTCGATGGTGCCGTTGTAGATGATGATGTCGGCATCCTTCGCCGTCGCGTAGAAGCGCTCCATTTCGAGCGTTACTGATGAACCTGACGTCGACGCCGTCTGCGCGTCATCGAGCGCGTAGCTGCCGCCTGCAAGCTCGATCATCTGCGCCACGTAGTCGCCCGCCCGCCGCGTGACGGCGGCCCCGTTCGAGTTAATGTAGAAATACGCCACGGTTTTACCTGACGACGCGAGCCCCGACGTTTGCTCGACGCGGGTCTTCTGCTCGTTGAACAGGTGCGCGGCCTCGTCTTCCTTGTCGAACAGGACGCCGAAAAGCTTAATCCACTCGACGCGCCCGAGTGCTTCGGGCTCGCTCGACGACTGTTCGGTGAGCACGACGAGCCCGAGCTTCTGCAGCTTTTCCTTCACATCGGGCGTGTGGTTGATCATGGTGTTCTCGATGGCGAGCGTGCAGCCCGAGGCCGATATTCGCTCGTAGTCGGGCTCGCTGTACTTGCCGCCGTAGGCGATCGCCCCACTTTCGAGTGCGCTTTTGAAGCCCGCGACCGAGCAATCGTCGGCCTTCGTGCCCGACATGATGATATTGTCGTTCGCATCGAGCGCGTCGACCAGGCACATCGTCGCCGACGACACGAGGTACACCTTGTCGGCGGGGCGCCTTATGACCGCGATGTCGGAGCTCAACCCATCAGGTACCTTCGCATCTTGCGGCACCACGAGGAAGCGCTCCCCGTTCGAAATGCAGATAAGCCGCAGGCCGCCTTCGAACTCGTCGACAGTGAAGTGTTCGGCGTATTCAAGCTGAAGCGTCCCCGTCGGCTTCCAGCCGCAGCCCAAATCGGCGTTGTGGAAGTCGGCCGCGGCGCTTGAAGCCGTTCCCGCAGGGGAGCCGCCGCTTGCTTCGTCGCCCGATTTCTCCTTCATGGTGGATGAGTCGAAGTGGATCGTGTAGTCGATGGTGTGCGGCGTCGACATGGCGACGGTCTCGGCCGACACGGCGATGTCCTCGTCGAGCGTGACGGGTATCTCGAACGTGGAGTTGCCGCCGTCGTTTATGGGCGCGTAGTCCACGCCGTCGACGGTCATCTTGTCGTAGTTCGAACTCGACCAGGTGATGGTCGCGGTGTAGGTGTCGCCATCCTTCACAATTGTGGTTGGTGAGGCGATGCTTGCGCGCCCTGACCCGCCGGAAAGCGAGACGCTCACAGTGTATTCCTGAGAGCCCGTCGTGGCACCGGTCGCGTTCGGGCTCGCACTGCACCCCGCGAAGGGAAGCGCGAGCAGGGCGACGAGAACGCAGGCGATCGCGCGCGCCGCGATTCTGTGGCGCTTTCTGTTTTCCCCCTTGGGAAGAATCGACCGCATGGCGTTACTTCAGTGCGTCGGCGCGCAGATCGACGCCGGCGGATTCGAACACGAGCGTGCGGTCGTACCACTGCTCTTTTCTAATACTCCACGCGGCGCAGGCGGTGTCCTCGTCGAGCGCTTCAACGGGCACGTCGTAGGTGTACTTGCCTTCCGCGTTTTCCACATAGGGGATGAAGTCGGCCTCGCTCGCGGCGGCAGCCTCGTCACTCGTGCCCATGAAGAGCTTGCCGTAGCCCGTGCCGGAAAGTGTCATCACGCAGTGCATGGAGCCGTTTTCCACGATGAGCTGGGCGTCCACAATCCTGAACATGTTCGAGCTGGAATCTACGGTGATCGGATAGGTGCCGTCGGCCACCTTGTCGGCGGTGATGGGGGCAGCGCTTGCGCCC